>JAQCNR010000108.1 GCA_028274925.1 Halovenus sp. | reverse complement strand
CAGCACGGCGATGATTCGCGTCACGAGTTCGATGTTGAGTTCGGGATACTGGGCGTCGAGGTCGTCGCCGTCACACCACTCCTCGTTGTCGAACAGAATGACGTTGTCCGCCAGGTCCACGTAGGACTGCAGCGAGCGGGCCGCGTTGTAGGCCTGCTGGTCACCCTCGGAGTCTGCAGGGAGGATTCCGAGCACGTAGACCGGACTGTCCGTGATGGATTTGAGTCCGTCGAGGATGACCGGGCCGACACCAGCGCCGGTCCCACCACCCAGTCCCGCGACGAGCACCGTCGCGTGGACGGAGTGTGTTGCGAGTTTGTCGAACTCGCGGTATATCTCGTCGGTGTCTTCCTCGGCGACTTCAGCGCCGAGTTCGAGGTTGCCATCCAGCCCCTCTCCGCGGATGTCGGGATGTGTATCGCCGACGAGGACGTGCCGGTCGGCCGGAACGTGGTCGTAGCCCTCGAAGGCTGATTGCGTCGTGTCGAAGACCAGCGCCTGGTCGTTGGTGAACGCGCGGTCGCTGTTGGCTTCGACCTTCCGGAGTGCGTCGACGACCCGACCACCGGCACCGCCGACACCGACGAGTGCGAACTTCATGGCTTAGACTACTGGGTCGAGTTCGTCGTCATCGTCTGTGATCAGGTCGCTGATCTCCTCGTCACGAACGGCTTCCTGTGCCTGAATCTTGTTCTGGGCGTCGACAGCCTGGTCCTGGATTTCGTCGATCCGTGGCGTCTTGGTCACGTTCGACAGCAGGACAACCGCCGCGAGGTGAGTGGCGTTCTGGCGTGGGTCGTCACCGGCAAGCACCTCGACGGTGTCTGCCTCCTGTTCGAGCCACTGCCGGGCACTCTCGATGCCTTTCCGGGCGAAGGTTTCCGGCGGACCGGAGAGCACAATCAGTGCCCGGTCAGCACTGGAGACCTCACAGGGAATCGTCAGCCGGGAGTTGACGGCCCGGCGGACGAGGCCCTTGATTTTGGCGGCGTCAGAGGACTCGTCGTCGATTTCGTCGCCGTTGCGGAACTTGTTGAGCAGTCCTTCCTGTCCGTCGAGGGCGCTGGCAGCGTAGCCAATCGAGGAGACACCGCCGGTGTCCAGTGTCCGCATAATGTCACTGGAGTCCATCGCGTTCTCGGCAACGTCAGTCTCGTCCTGTTCGCCCGCCGCGAGCAGGGTAACGATACGCGTCGCCAGTTCCTGATTCATCTCGTCGTAGCCTTCCTCGATGGTCTGGTCGCGGGCGCGCCAGGCGTCGTTGTCGAAGGCGATGAAATTGTCCACTTTCGTGACGAACGATTGCAGCGAGCGGGCGGCGTTGAGCGCCGGTCGGCCGCCCTCGTACTCGCCCGGCAGGACGCCAAGTCCGTAGACCGGTTCGTCGTACATCTTCTGGAGTTCGTCGATGACGACTGGGCCGGCACCGCTGCCGGTTCCCCCACCCAGTCCGGCGGAGACGAACAGTGCGTCGACGTCGTGGATTTCCACGTCGTCGAACGCTCGTCTGATCTCTTCGATATCCGTCTTCGCGACATCCGCACCAACGTCGACGTCACCGCCGACGCCGTGGCCCTTTGCCTCCTGGTGGGTGTCACCGATCAGGACGCGGCGGTCTTCTGGAATATAATCTGGTTTGGCCAGGTCCGTTCTGGCGGTGTTGATAGCCAGCGCGTGCCGACAGAGGTTACGGCCAGTCTCGTCTTCAAATTCGAGCATTCGGTCGAGGATTTTGGTCCCGGCATTGCCGACACCGATTGTTGCGAGTTTCATAGCTGTGGAGCTTCAGATGGTTAGTTCTGATAATCGGAGACGGCAAGTGTATCTTGTGGCCGTCCCGACTCCGCGTCCGTCCATCTGCGTGAGTTCATGAGGGCCACGTATTTGAATGTACGTCTGACATTCTCCCGAGCGATACTGGAGCAAGAAAAGAGGTCTCTCTGCGTCGAGCGGCCGTGTACCACCAGTTGCGGCTACTGACTGACGTGTTCCGCCAGCGGCGCAACCTCGTCGTCGTCGGCGAGCGAACTGACGATATCGCTCGGGTCGGCGGCGAGGGTGTACTGCGGACGGCCTTTGCCCGTTGGACTCGTCCCCGATGGCGAGGACATTTCGACGAGTCCGTCGGCTTCCAGACGGTTGAGCGCGCGGTTGACCGCTGCCTCGGACAGCGAATCCAGAAGATGTTCGTCGATAGCGTCGAGCAGGTCACGCAGTTCGCCGATAATTTCGCCAGTGTGTGCTGGCGTCTCCGCGGCGTATTCGAGGTCTGCGAGACAGAGCAGTACGATCCGACCCGAGAGCGAACGCGACGCGAGTTCCCCTTGCATATCTATTTCTAAACCGCCAACTGTCAAAAGCAATGCCCCTGTGCGGGCACAGTTCTGGAACCCTGCCCGCGAGCTTTTGGGACCGGCCACAGCGGCCTGATTTTCCAATACAAAAAGATAGTTTGCCATCGAAAAAGATACAGCAGGTGGTAGAATAAAAATACCACAGAAGTTGGAACTACAGTTTCGGAAAGCCGAGTACCGACCCCATCCGAGGGCAGGCTTATGTGCGTCCAGACGAACATGTATATAATGAGTTCAGACCAAGACCATCTCGAAGAGACGGACACTGAGAAACGCTTCGAGTTCAAAAAAGAGGAGAAGTCTGCGTTCCAGGCCGAGAAGGGCCTCACCGAGGAGACCATTCGCGTCATCTCCGAGGATAAGGACGAGCCAGAGTGGATGCTCGAGCGGCGTCTCCGCGCGCTGGAGCAGTTCCAGCAGATGCCCATGCCCGACGACTGGCCGGGCGCCCCCGACCTGAGCGAGATTGAAATCGACGAAATCGTCCCGTACATCCGCCCGGATATCGAAACCCGTGGCGGTGTCGACGACTGGGAAGACCTGCCTGAAGAAATTCAGGACACCTTCGACAAACTCGGCATTCCGGAAGCCGAAAAGAATGCGCTGTCTGGTGTCGGTGCCCAGTACGAGTCCGAGATTGTCTACCAGAACATGCAGGAGCGCTGGGAGGACAAGGGCGTCATCTTCTGTGACATGGACAAAGCCGTCCAAGAGCACGAAGAAATCGTCAAAGAGCACTTCATGACCAAAGCCGTGCCGCCCAGCGACAACAAGTTCGCTGCACTCCACGGCGC
>JAQCNR010000169.1 GCA_028274925.1 Halovenus sp. | reverse complement strand
GCCGTCAACGTCAGCCTCGCCGGGTGTCCACTGGCTGCCGGCGTCCTGAATCACGTCATCGACAAGCCCCGGCGTAACCAGGGAGTCCGCAAGACGGAGTTCACCGAGTCTGGCAGCGCTATCGCGGTCGTGAATCTCGAAATACTCCGTCATCTGACCCCTCCCAGCCGGCGTGTGCGCTCGTTCATATCTCCCAGTACGTCGGCTGTAGTAACTGTCCGTCGATTCGTCGAGAGCAAAATGCGAGAGCCGTTATCGGGCAGCGGCCGCGACGCGCTCTTTCTCTTCTTTCTGGTCGACGGCGTAGGTGCCGACGTCGTTGCTGGCTGCGCCGATAAGCTGGCGGGCCAGTGCGTCTTCGGCGTCGGTGTCAGTCTTGAACGAGGAGTTGTAGACACCCTCAGCGATGAATTTCAGTGCCTGGTCGACTCGTCGCTGCGGCGAGACGTCGACCGCTTTCGGGACGGAGATACCACCGTATTTCAGGCGGACGGTCTCCTCACGCGGTGCAGAGTGCTCGACGGCCTGGACGAGAATCTGGACTGGATTTTCCTCAGTACGGTCTTCGATAATCTCGAAGGCGTCGCGGGTAATCTGGGTCGCAAGCTGTTTTTTTCCAGTGTTCTCGTCGGTCTGCATCAGGCGGTTGATGAGCCGTTCGACGATGCTGATCTGGCTCTTTTTGAACTGCTTGTCAGCGTGACGGCCCATCGAGTTGGCGATTGGGGTCACGTTGATATACCGCTCAGTGGAGATATCAGAGAACTCGATCTCTTCGATATCGTACTTGCCGAACAGCTGGGCGTTCGCTCCCTCACTGTCTGCTGGCGCGTCAGGTTCTGGTTGTTCTGTAGACATGTTATCGCACTGGTTTCTCCGCGTTTCCGCGCACGAGTTCGATCATCGATACGCCGTTGACTTTCTCGACCTTGTAGTTGACACCGGAGAGGTCGCCCATTGCTCGGCCCTTTGCCCCACCAATCCCGGCAATAGTGACTTCGTCGTGTTCGTCAATAAAGGAGATAGCGCCGTCACCAGGACAGAATGCCGTGACCTGTTTGCCGTTTTTGATCAGCTGAACCCGGACGCATTTCCGGATTGCTGAGTTGGGCTGTTTCGCTTCGATACCAACTTTCTCGAGGACGATGCCCCGGCCTTGCGGAGCACCTTCGAGTGGGTCCGATTTCTCTGCCAGACCCCGCTCGCGTCGCGCGTAATCCGAGTCGGACCACCGGTGTTTCTGGCGGTCTTTCTTCAGCTTGCGCGCGGCGTATTTGCCGTTTGCCATAGTGCGTATTGCTATCTGACGGAGCCACTTAAGGGTCCCCATTCACCCCGCGTACGATACTCTCTCTCACCGCGACTGCGACCGAATGTGGCCCCAGAGAGTTATCCCAGCAGGTATCTGAGCCACGGCCGCTGCTGGGCGAGCGCTGTCTGTTCGAGTCTCGAATCGAGGCCGAAGACACGGCCGGCCCCCCACGCCCCGAGCCCGAACAGGATGAGGAGGTAGACGAACGACGAATCCACGAAGTATCCGTGTTCGACTGGGAACCCGGCCATCAGCCCGCCCTGCCACGCAGCCGTCCAGAAAAACAGCATCTGGAGTGCACCCATCATCGCAGCGAAGCGGACGAGCGTCCCCGTTACCAGTGCAATCCCGATGAGGACCTGGCCGAAGATGACCAGCGGGTCGACGACAGCAGTGTAATTCGCGAACCACGCAAAGAGACCGGCAAGCGGGTTCGCGTCGGCGATTGCGAAGTTGAGAAAGCCTGCTGAACTCCACGCGAGCGGGTCCCCCCAGCCACCTTCTGCCCACTTCGACAGCCCTGCCTGGAGAAAGACCCAGGCCATCACGAGCCTGAGCCCGAGCAACGAGTGTCCGACCCACGTTGCCGAGTAATTGAACGAGATTCCTCGTCCAAACAGTTCTGTTTCGAGGGTTCGTTCTGCTGGTTGGCGCTGTGTTGACATGGTTTCTCCCCAGTTGCATTATCTATGCTACGATATATAAGTTGATAGTATAATTTATGCCACATGAGAGACGGAACGCAGTTACCCGTAGATTTTGGCCCGAGAGTAGCGTCAGCTGACGCGGGTTAAGAAGATTCTAGTATAAACTCGAACCGTGCGCCCCCGCTGTCACTCTCCGTGACGCCGACGGTCCAGCCGTGTGCCTCGGTTATCTGCTCGACGATTCTGAGACCGAGGCCGGTGCCGTCCGCGTCCGTCGAATAGTCCGGTTCAAAGAGAGTCTCCGCGTCATCGGCCGAGACGCCGACGCCGTCGTCGGCGACGAAAAAGCCCGCCTGACCGTCCAGTAGCCCCACAGTCACGGCCACAGTCTGGCCGCCGTGTTGGATACTGTTGCGGAAGAGGTTCACCAACAGTTGTCTGAGTCGGTCACGGTCGGCGTTGATTGTGTCGGTGGTCTGGATATCGATTGTCGAATCGTGCGTCTCGACGACGCCCCACGCTTCGCTGGCGACAGTCCGCAACGAGACCGGGTTCGGGTCGTCGATAACTTCGCCCTGCCGGGAGAGTGTCAAGAGGTCGTCGATCAGCCCCTCCATCTGGCCGAGCGCGTCGAGCGTTTTGTCCAGATGCTCGCTATTGCACTCGGTGACAGCCAGTTCGACGCGACTGGTCGCGACGCTGAGTGGGCTTCGTAGGTCGTGACTAACGATACTGGCGAACGCTTCGAGGCGCTCGTTTTTCTCTTCGAGTGTCGCCTCGCGGTCGATGCGGTCGAGCGCACCCGCAGTATGACTGACCAGTAGTTCCGCCCGTTCGCGGTCACCGTCGTCGAAGAAGTTGGGTTCAGTGCCGACTGCCTGAAAGACACCGTGGTCGCCGATGGGAACACTCAGGCCTGATTGGTAGGCCGAGTCTGCCGGGTCTGAATCATCGTCGGCAGTGACATCCCCAACAATGTGTGACTCGCCGGACTGGAACGTCTTTCCGGCGAGGCCCTGGTCTACGCGCATCCGGCGGGCACCACCCGCAGGCGAACTCTCGGAAACGGCGTAGGGAACCAGCCAGCCGTCTTCGTGAAGTTCAACGCTACAGATGTGAAAGTCGAGAATCTCTGCCGCTGCTGCGACCGTCTGCTCGGCGGCTTCCTCGGCGGTGTCGGCACTCTGGATTGTTGTCGCGATATCGTGTAGCGCCGTGAGTTCCGCTTCGCGGTCCACATCCGGCCTTTGTTGCGGTACCTCAAAGAGATTCCGGCGAAAGAAAATTTTACTCTCGAAAATGCCCACAAGTTGACCATCACTCTGGAGACAACTGCGTGGTTGGCAAGAGAGGCCACGGAAAATGTAACTAACTACCGACCGTCAGCAAGCGCTCACTCTCGCAACTCGAACTCGATGGCCACACCGCTGCCACCTTTTTATCTTCGGGTAGCTCGCTCCGCTCGCTACCACTCGACAAAAACCGTGGTCCTGCTGAGCGAAGCGAAGCAGGGCTCGAAAGACGAGCGTGGCGAGTCTTTCGGCGGCGAAAAAGGCCGCGACTCCCGCTGGTCGTCGCGGAGAGAGAATTACCGCAACTCGAACTCGATGGCTGCACCCTGTCCGAATCCAACGCACTCGGTTGCGATACCGCGGTCGACGCCCTGCCGGTGCATCTCGTGAATGAGCGTCACGGGCAAGCGAGCACCGCTTGCACCGAGGGGATGACCAATCGCAATCGCGCCGCCGTTAACGTTGAGGATGTCGTGGTCAATGCCGAGTTCGTCGGCGGAGGCAATGACCTGACTCGCAAAGGCCTCGTTTATCTCGACGAGTCCGTAGTCATCGATGGTGCGCCCGGCACGTTCGAGCATGTTCTCGACGGCTGGAATCGGACCGATACCCATCGTCGTCGGGTCCACACCGGCGACGCCGCTCTGGCCAACCTCCGCGAGGATTTCGAGGTCGTTCTCTTTGGCGAACTCCTCACTGGTGACCAGCAGACAGGCCGCGCCGTCGGAGATCTGTGAGGCGTTGCCCGGCGTGACCGTGCCGTCCTCTTTGAACACTGTCGGGAGTTCTGCGAGTTTCTCTGGGGTGGTTCCCGGCCGTAGCCCCTCGTCTTCTGTGACGGTCACTTCGTTGCCGTCCTCGTCGTGGCCCGTGATCGGGACGATTTCTTCGTCGAATTTGCCCTCCTCAGTGGCCTCGACGGCGCGTTGCTGGCTTCGAGCGCCGAACTCGTCCTGTTGCTCACGAGAGACGTCGTACTGCTCGGCAACCTTCTCGGCGGTCTGGCCCATGGGGAGGTTCTCCATCCCGTAGCGCTCGTCCATCCGCGGGTACATCTTGCCCGCACCCTCGCCCATCTTCACCATACTCATACTCTCGACACCGCCGGCGAAGATGGCCTCACGGCGGCCCGCCGCGACGGCGTCAGCGGCGGTCATAATCGTCGTCGCCGAGGAGGCACACTGCCGGTCGATTGTCGTTCCGGGCACCGACTCGTCGAGTGCGAAAATCGCAATCTGTCGAGCGATGTTGGTCGCCTGTTCTTCACGGGTCTGTGCACAGCCCCACATCACGTCGTCAATCTGCTCGCTTTCGAGACCGGTATCGTCCATAATCGACTCGATGATCTCGATCGAGAGGTCTTCCGGCCTGATGTTGCGAAGGTGACCGTCTTCCTTGCCCTGTGGTGTCCGTGCCGCGCCAACAATAACTGGTGTGTTCGCTGCCATGTCTCTGTCTACTCGCGTACTGTATAACAATCTTTGGAATAGCGGCATCTGGGTCAAGTTCTGTTAATCTCACAGCGAAATAGACTACCAGAAGACAGCAGAAGCGACATCAAGCCAGTCAACGTGTGGCGACAGTGTTACGCAAATGGCTTCAGAATCACCCAGAGGAGTGAAAATCCGACGAACAGGGCGATTGGGCTGGTAACGAACTCCTCGGACCAACGCACGCCAGCGACGAGCGGGACGACGACGAGTGAGCACACCGTCAGGACGAGTCGTCGGCGAACGATACTGCTGTTAGTTCCGTCACGGGGGTGGTCACGGAGTGGAATATCCTGTGCAGCGAGGGTCTGTCGGACATCTTCGACGTGCACTGGCAAGACGGGAATCATCAGCGGGCTCACGGAAAAAGAATTCTCGTACTGGAATTTGACCAATGGTTGGCTACTTACCTGACGAAGGGCCGCTTGCTGGACCTCTGTGAGGTCAATTTCTGTTTCGGACCCACCAGTCGAGAGCGGATGTTCGCCACCGCGATTCGTGATCTCGATTCGCTGGTCCTCCGGAGCAAGGCGGACCGTCGTGTCGGTGAATAGACTCGCCCCCTGCAGATACGTGAACCAGTACGCCATGCAGGCTGTCGACAGGAATATCGCCAGAAAGGGGTGAACGAGCACGGTGAGTGCGAGTAAGATTGGCGGAGCGACGACGCCCACCAGCCAGAACGCCTGTCCGGTCTGAATCGCACAGGCGAGTCGTAACGGGAGTCGGCGCAGGCCACGGTGTTCGACGGTCCACGTGACCGCACCATCAGTCTCGG
>JAQCNR010000164.1 GCA_028274925.1 Halovenus sp. | reverse complement strand
TCGAGAGAGGATGCCTGTGTCGAGCCCAAAGTGGTCACAGCCGAGCGATAGAAGTTCCTCGATCGTCTGGCCGAAGACTCTACCGTCGACGACAAGCTCGTTCAATCGCAGCATCGCGGCCTCGTCAGTCTCGGCCGAGCGCTCGTCGTCTCGGGTTTCCGGACACTGGCGGTGGATGCGTGTCAGTGCTGTGTCGAGATGGGCCGCGATACCCTCGACGATAGCCACCGCTGTATCCTCGAAGCCATCTGCGTCTGGCACACCCAGTCGGAGGAACCAGTCGTGTCCGACTTGCACAATTGCTTCGGCTTGCAGTTCACCCTGTGGATCAGTGTCAACTGTCGCATCGGGCGTGCCCGTTTGTGCTTCGTCGGTTCGGTCGCTGCGCCGCTGGAGGACAGACCCTGGTAAATCGTCTGGACTGGGGTGACTGTCCATCGACGGTGGTATCGACGATTCGAGAACACGCGGCGTACCGGTCGCTGTGTTACACTCACAGACGCTGACCGCTGGCTGACGGAAGGCCTCCTTCGCTAGCTCGATAGCGTGAGTGGCAGCGTCTGCGGCTGTATCTGCGCGGTCGAGTTCGGCCGACAGACGAAGGGTCGCCGGCGGAAGCCCGCTACCCGGGTGAATACTTGTCATAGCAATTCATATCACTGTAGACTATTGAGTGGTTGCATTGTCCGGTTAGTACAATTGTGCTGTGTTGGTCGTCAGTGGCCCCCTGAGCAACGGCGAGAGGCCGTGAAGGGTCCGAAAGTTGGGTTATGACAACTGAGGGGAACCAACGGGGAGACCCCACATGGAGAACTCGATATTTGCGTCCAAGGAGCGGTTCGAGGGTCCGTCAAGGGTGGCCCGCTCTCAGAAACGGTGGCCTCGCCGACATCGGTCGAACCGCTGTGCTGGCGGTCGCGTGGTGTTCGAGTGTTTGTGGGTACTCTCGCAGAATTGTAGCGGCAGTAGCTCCACAGCGAACCCAGATGAGGTGACATCCTGCTGTCCGTCCTAGTGAGAGAGCAGGCGTGCTGTTTCATCCCAGTTCTCGCTCGTTACCCGTCGACCCTCACAGACACACGGTATTCGCGCAGTCCCGGTGTTATGAGCCTGCAGTCCCTAACGTGGGTATGAAGACGATTGTGGCTGAGCGGAATGGACTCATGCTCGCACGGATCGAGGGTGAGGACCGGGTGTTCGAGGTGAACTTCGATTCGATCGAACCGACCGATGTGACGCTTCGATTCCGGCGCGATGGCGAGCGGGTCGGGAGCATCTACAACGACGACGGGACCAAGCAAACGATGGCGCGGTTAACGACGGGCCGGGACGGAGACGACTTCATTGGCGTCGAAGTCCCGAAAGAGTTCGTCGCGGAACTGCTTGATGCTGCCAGCGAGGCCGGCCGAGTCACGGACGAAGACGCCGCCGATGGATACAGAATCCGGGTGTTGTGAAGGGTCGTCCGTCGTCTCACCGAAACACGAACTTGCGTTCGCCCCTGTGAGTCGGTGCTGTCACCGTTTGCATGCACTGTGTCACGAGAGACTGCAGCGAGCAGATAGTTCGATAAACGATGATGCGGTGGCTCCGCTACTCACGAGGCCTGGGGAGGTTCGCTATTTCGCCGCCGCACTGCACGCAGACCAGAACAGTCTCGGTGGGACAGCGTCGGGCGAGACAGTCCCAGCAGTCGTACTGGTCGCCGCCCGCGTTGGGTGCTGGGGCGCGTTTCTTGCCACACGTTACCAATGCCTCCGAGAGAGGGTAAGCCGTCGGCCTTCGGTACAATTATCCCCGCGCTGGCCTACATATAGAGTATGACAGCTCCCATTAGCGAACAACTCCCGGCTGACGAACTCCGGGAGGATGGACAGCGAAAGATGGAGTGGGCACGACAGCATATGCCGATTCTCGAATCACTGCGTGCCGATTTCGAGGCGAACCAGCCCTTCGCAGGCGAGCGTATCGGAATGGCGATGCACGTCGAAGCGAAGACGGCAGTGCTCGCAGAGACACTCGCCGCCGGTGGCGCAGAGGTAGCCATCACTGGCTGTAACCCACTCTCGACACACGACGATGTGAGCGTTGCACTCGATT
>JAQCNR010000149.1 GCA_028274925.1 Halovenus sp. | reverse complement strand
CGTCGGTCAAACTCCGTACTGTGTCGATTCATTGTCAGTACGCAGATTTGTCTTAGAAAGATACATACTAATAACTAGTCCAATCTGCAAAATAGATTGTTAGTTAAAAGATAGTTGAAATGCGTCACGAGACGAATTAAGCTTTCTCGCACTCGCGCCGAGAGAGTCACCCACCGTCGTCGGATTCGACACACAGACCTCTCCGCAGTCTGGTACGTGAGTCCTATCCCAGTAATCGGTCGAACAGCCGAAGGACGAATCACTTTTGCGGCGGGTCCCACAACGAGCGATATGGATAAGCTCAAAGCGTCGCTCGATGAAGCGCCGATTATCGACAAGGATGGCTACTCCTATCTTGTACATCCGATCAGCAACGGCGTTCCGATGCTCGACCCCGAACTGCTTCGCGAGGTGGTCGTCGGCATTATCAGGACGGCTGACCTCGACGTCGACAAGATTGTCGCCCCCGAAGCGATGGGCATTCATATCGCAACAGCAGTCTCCCTCCAGACAGACCTGCCACTCGTCGTTGTCCGCAAGCGACCGTACGGACTCGAAGACGAGTTTGCACTCCACAAGTCCACCGGCTACTCCGAGTCAGAGATGTATCTGAACGATATCGACGAGGGAGACCGGCTACTCATTCTCGACGACCTCATTTCGACGGGCGGAACGATGGCGGCAATCTGTGACGCACTGGACGAGATTGGCGCAGAAATCGCAGACATCGTCGTCGTGTTCCGAAAAGTCGGTGAAAACGCACTCGACGACTCGGACCACGAGGTCAAGAGTCTTCTCGACATTTCTGTCGACGAGGACAGCGTCACTATCCACTGAGCCCCCACAACGTTCAGGAGACTCGCGCCCTGACTACGAGATATGAGTTCGCTACTGGTCTGCCAGGGCTGTGAAAAGACCTTCGAGTACGAGGGGAACTACGAAGCGAATTGTCCGTCCTGTGGTCGTCGGCATTACCCCCGGATGGGTGTGTGCTGACCCCCAACACTTAGACCCAGGCGGCCGATTATCCGACGTGACAGAAACATACACCGTCGATTATGCTCTCGACGACAGCGACGACAACGTCCATCACGGTATCTGGGACAACAGCCTCGACCCAGTCTGTTCGGTCGAATCTGGCGCTGTTGTCGAGTTCGAGTGTCGTGACGCCGCCAACGGACAGTTCGACACAGACTCGACAGTTGCCGACCTGCAGTCGATGTCGTTTTCTGGCCACCCGCTGACCGGTCCGGTCCACGTCGACGGTGCTGAACCCGGCGACGTACTCGAAATTGAGTTTCTCGAGTTCGAGCACAAGGGCTTCGGTGTCACCTACTTCTATCCCGAAGACTCCGAGAAAGGACTCATTCCAGAAGAATTCGACGAGCCCGGGCTATACACCTGGGAACTCGAAGACGGTGTTGGGAAGTTCGTGAACGGAATCGAGGTGCCACTGGACCCATTCCCCGGAATCGCAGGCGTCGCACCGGCCGAAGATGGCGAACACAGCAGCACTCCGCCGCGGCGCGTCGGCGGGAACCTCGACATCAAACACCTCACCGCTGGCTCGACGCTGTATCTCCCAGTGGAGGTTGCGGGCGCGCTGTTCAGCGTCGGCGACTGTCACGGCGCACAGGGTGACGGCGAGGTGTGTATCACCGCAATCGAAGCGCCGATGTTTGTCACCGCCCGGCTGTCAGTCCGGTCGGAGATGGACATCGACCAGCCACAGTTCGAGACAGTCGGGCCCTTTACACCCACCGGCGCGGACGAACCGATGTACGGAACGACCGGCATTGCGCCGGACCTGCAGGCGGCCGCCAAGCGCGCAGTATCACAGATGATCGACCACCTCGCGGCAAATCGTGGACTGACGCGAACCGAGGCCTACCTGCTCTGCTCGGTTGCGGTCGACCTCAAAATCAATCAGGTCGTGAATCGGCCGAACTGGACAGTCTCGGCGTATCTTCCCAAGAGCCTATTTCCCTGAGTTCACGCAGCAATCCCGCCAGCGCGTCTCGTCAACAGGTACAGCACGAACGACGAAAGCCAGTGAGACCCGGCGTAGTCATCGGTAAAGGCGTCGTCGACGCCACTGCGGGCATGTCGGGCCGCGCTTTCGGCGAAGCGCTCGCCCAACGGGTGGCTCTCCAGCGCGTCCGCCAGCCCGATGAGACACCACGCTTTCGAGAGGTTCAGTCCGACGAGGTGGAGTGCAGCACCATCTGCGCTCTCTGTGTCGACTGAAACTGGCTCAAGAATACTCTCGTATGGTGACCGACGAATGTCGGGAAAGAAGTCCTCGGCCCAGTCAGTGAACTCCTTTTGTGAGTAGACGCGGCGCATCAAATCCGCCTCCACCAGCGCCGGAGAGAGGAAGTCCCACCCAATCGGTTCGTACTCGACGGGGTAATCGCAGTCATCCTCGAAGAAATCCATCGCTGTGTCAGTGACTGCAGTTTCGAGTGGTTGCTCATCAGTCACTCGTGCGTAATCCAGCACACCAGTCAGCGCAAAGGCAGTATTATGATGGGTGCCGACGCGGAACGGTCGGTCCTGTGTGAGAAACTCCTGTTCGACGAGTGAACAAATTTTTGACTCGAGCGGGTCGAGTCGCTCGCGCCAGACCGCTGCTTGCGGGTCCTCCCACAGTGAGAGTTCCGCGGCGAGTCTGAGCAACCACGCCCACCCATAGGCGCGCTCGAAGGTCGGGTTCTCATCGAAATAGGCGACTTCTTGCTCGACGTTCTCGGGAGTGAGTCGCTCGTCGATGGCAGCACGGATTTCCTCGTCCTGTGGATGGTCGAACAGCCTGAGTTGGCGAACGAGACACCAGTGGCTGTGAACGGCAGAGTGCCAGTCGAAACAGCCATAGAAGGCAGGGTGCTCTTCGCTGGGTCGCGTCGTATCCTCAGGAGATTCGACAGCCCCGCCGTGATGGGGGTATTCTGTCTCGATGCCAGCTACTGGGTACGCGGCCAGTCCGCGTAGGAGCTCCGAGCTGGCGAAGTCGGCCGTGCCGGAGAGAATCGTCTCAGTGTCGGTGTCTGCAAGTGGATTCATGCACCGCGATTCACACCCTCAACTAATCACTTTGAGGGAAGCGATTACAGTTTCTCCGAGTTTCGCGCCTGTTCGGAACGACGATTGAGCTGTTCCAGTCGCTTGTCCGCAGCGTTGGAAATTTCGTCGGGCAACGCCCCGCGGGCCTCCTCCAATCGTTGTGCAACCGTTGTAAGTCGTGTTGCAACTGCCTCGAGTTGTTGGTCTGTGTTCGCCATATCGTTCCTATTAGCCCGTTCTGCGGCCCGGTTCGCTGCCTCTTCGATTGTTTGCAGCGCCTGGGTCAACCCCTGGATTGGACCGCCTTCGCCGCCACCGCCGCTGTTTCCGGGGCTGTCGTCGCCGTCATCGCTATCATCCTCGGCAAATTGCGCTACTTGCACTCGGGTTTCCTCGGCAACGTCGGCGAGATAGGTCGCCAGCGAGCCCTTGCCCGTTTCGGGGTTTTCCACCCGGACCGACTCCTGGGGGTCGGGATTGACCCGAACAGCACCGACTTCGTCGTCTGTATCCCGTACTTCGGCAGTGAACGCGCCGCCGTCGTGGACGTAGACGGCGTCGGGGCCCT
Source organism: Halovenus sp. (assembly GCA_028274925.1). Lineage (GTDB taxonomy): Archaea > Halobacteriota > Halobacteria > Halobacteriales > Haloarculaceae > Halovenus. Next base: position 671 of record JAQCNR010000149.1, on the reverse strand, counting down.
CCAGCGGAACGTCGTAAATTCGACCCGCAAAATCGTCTTCGACAGCGAACTTGTTGACCGGGCTTTCGGACTCTCGCGGGTCGACTTCCAGTTTTGTCGCGTTCTCGTTGGCGACAACCGGAACCCTGCCATCGACGCCGGCCAGATCCGGCGCGTCATCCTCGGTTACAGTGACGGTTTCGCTGTGGGGGGCGACCCCCGCACCGTTGACGGTGAACGTATGCTCTCCTTCGGGGGCACCCTGCACGGCCGCGATTCCTTGGAAGGTAGGAATTGCTTTGGGCTCGCTCTGGAAGAGCGTAAACAGTTCCAGCGGCGACGAGACGTTATCTAGTCCGTCTCCATCCGGTGCGTCGTCGGAACTGACCATGTTCGTGACGGACGCGAGAACCTGATTCGCTGTCGAGGGGTCGCCGATTGCGTCGTATCGGTCTGCCAGTGCCTGTCGGTGTTGGGCCTCAGTGATATCGTTCGCTGGATTCTCGTAGCGTGAGTCGTTCCACGGTACGCCCGTGGTAGTGATGTGGCCTGAGACGAGGTCCTCGCCGAATTCGGGGACGTAAAACGGGAAGCTTAGCTGTTCGCCAGTGAAATCTGTGATATGTTCGACTTCGCTCGTTGGCTCCAGTGTGTAGCGCACACCGGCGTCGGAGTCGTCACGGCCCTCGTGG
>JAQCNR010000102.1 GCA_028274925.1 Halovenus sp. | reverse complement strand
GTCACGTTCCACAGCCAAAGACCAGCGACTGCGCGAACTCCGCGAGGAGAACGCGTGCGACGGCGACCCGCTTCTTGTCCGGAGTGTGTCAGTCCAGGGGATGGGGCAGTCAAACGATATCCCCTACCTGACGCCAACCGTGGCCGGGGCGGATATCGTGGGCATCACGTCTGGCGATCAAGTTCGAGTTGAAGTCTACTCTGACCGGATCGTGGTCACAGATGGCGAGTGAGGACGACGCCGACTTAGCGCCGTTCCTGGAGGCGCTTGACCGCGCGCACGACGCCCAGACGCGTTACGACACCGCCCGGCAGCTCGCGGCGAAAGGCGTCGAGCAGGCGAACCCCGACGTCGAGCGCGTCCGGTTCCAGCAGTTAGTGATCGAGTTCTGGCGGCGGCTTCGGCCGTTCATCCGGATGGAACTGCCGCAGTATCACGACGAGGTGACGCTGTACGACGCCGAGGACGGCGAGATTCACGGGCTCAAACAACTCCACCACTACCAGGGCGCGGTGAACACGTCGCAGTCGTTCAGCGCCGACGGCGAGATATCCCAGACCAGCGACGCTGCGTTGCTGCCGCCGGGCGCGGTCCGGAACGCACTGACGTACCTGACCGAGTGTGCGTATCATCTGGAGTTCATGCCCGAGGCGAACAGCAGCCGGAAGATCGGCAACGTCGACGTCTTCGAGGCGGGCGAGGATGGCGACCCCGCGGCGCTGATGCGCCAGGAGGACGAGGATGAGCAAAGAGCAAAATCTGCCAACAGTTGATCGGTTCGCGCCGGCTCCGGACGAGCCCGACATCGACAACTCGCTGACCGACTTCTCCGCAACTGACCTGCATCGGACCTGGCGCGACCGCGTCATCCACGACAATAACGACTTCATCGTCGGCATCGCAGCCTCAAGCCAGACGCCGATCTCCGGCACTGGCAAGACGACGCTGGCGGTCAAGCTGGCCGAGCACTTCGACCAGACCGACCGCGGGTTCGTCGCACGCGACAAGGCCGCACTGGACGCCGGCACGGTCGCGAACGACCTGATCCCAGACCTCCAGCCGCGGTCGGCGGTCGTCTTCGACGAGGCCCAGGGCACGCTCGGTGACGACGGGGTCGACTCGCGGCGCGGCATGGCGTCGTCCGTGATTAACATGGCCCGCGCCGCGGCGCAGTTCCGGAAGCGCCAGCACACGCTCCTGCTGGTCACGCAGTCAACCGACTGGATCGACAGCCGGATGATGGAGCTGCTCGACCGCCTGATTCTGATTCAGGAGAAGAACGCCCGCAAGGGGTTCGCTCGTGCGATTGTCTTCGACCAGTACAAGCGCGACCTGCCTGGCGGCAATCAGTCGACGCGGACGCCAGCGATTGAGGAGGTCCGATGGGGGCCGTGTGACCGCGACAGTCGAAACTACGCTGAACTTGACAGGATGAAAGAGCAGGCGACTGATAGTTCACAGGGCGAAGAAGAAGACAACTCACTGACGAAGGACCAGCAGGCCGAACTCGCGCAATCGCTGCGCGACGAAGGCTGGACGCTTCGACAGGTCGCAGACCATCGGTTGATTGAGTACAGTTACTCCTGGGTCAACGAGAACACGGAGGCAAACAGTGACGAGTGAGAAACCGCACGACCGCGTGTTGCCCGACTGCTGTTGTTGTGTGGGTGAGACATATCGTTTATCGCTATCCATCGCGCGACGCACGCGCGCACGCGCGACATCAGTTGGTGCTGACCGCCGAGATCGTCGGCGGCGCGCTCCACAGGTGGCACGCCGGTTCGAGTCCGGCGGGAGCGTCTGAGTTGACCAGCTGCAACGGCGGAGGTGCGGTCTGATGGGCCTCGGCATGGACAAAGACCTGCTCCCCGGCCTCGACGAGCTGCCAGAGAGCGGCGAGGGGTCGCGGGCAGACTTCGAGAGTAACCCGCCGGGGCTTGACACGCCCCGCGAGGTTGTCGACTCGCTGAAGGACGACGGCATCGACCCGTTCAACCTCGGCGACAAGGGGCAGGCGGCCTACGCCGAGGGCGCGCTGCGGGAGGTTCAGTACCCCCAGCGTGACGAGCGCGACCGCACCGCGGCACAGATCGAGGCCGAGCACGATCTGGTCGCGGCGTTCGGCCGCAGCGAGTTCGACGACTTCGGCGTCGAGGACTTCCCCGGTCCGCAAGATCCGTAACCCCGAGCCAGACTGATGACCGGCTGACTCACCATTCCGGAACGTCGTTCTCGGGGGTTGTGTGTCCGCCGAGATCGTGTTCTCGGGCGTGCTCAGTTCTTGAGAGCAGTTCAAGATTATCACGAGAGTTGTTCCACTTACACCCATCCGAGTGATGGACGCTTGAATTAGCGACAGCATCCATTCCAAACTCGGCGACAGCGGCAAGTCTGTGAACGTAACAAACTTTTTGGGGTGAGTTGCAGGGCGACACCGTCGTGTATCCTGTCCCGACCGTGTCGATGTGTATCTCAGAGCGTTGGTGTGGCTTAGTTTTCTCTGAGTAATCCCAGATTGAGCTCTGATTCATCGTTCCGGCCCCGTCTCGTAGGGGATCGCTTTGAGGCACTTGCGTACGACGTGGTCGGGCACCGGCCCTAAGTACGCCTCGCGGAACGTGCTTCTGCCGTTCTGGTTTTGCGCCCATCCTCCCCACGACATAGTCAACGCCTCGGCGATGGGCACGCCATCCATCGCCAGCGCGTAGAACGTCTGTGTTGCCCACGTCCGCCGGAGGTCGTGCATCGACAACTCCTCGTTCGCAGGCGGCGCCAAGTCCTCGGCGGCGTCTTTCACCCACTTCCGCAGCGTCCGCTTGCCGTAGTCGATGATGGGATCGTCCTGTCGAGCTCGCGCTGCTCGTTTCATCGAGAAGATGTCGCGAGCGACGTCCGGGGCGAGTGGCACCTCGCGCTTACTGGACGTTGTCTTGCCGTCCTGGATCTCCAGCACGTAGCCCTGCTCGTTCTCAAGCGCACGTACGTCGCCCTCGGTGACGCCCGGGCCGTTCGACGACGGGACGATCTCGTCGGTCCGCAGCCCGTGGAGGCCGAGCGACAGCGCGAGTTTTCGCTCGGGTCGAGGGCGCCCGTCGCGGTCGTCGGTGTTCGCGAGCAGCGCGTACTGCTCGGACTGGTTAAGCCAGAGCTTGATGCCTTGTTGCTCCGCGTGCGGGCGCGTCTGCACGGCTCAATCACCGTTCCGATTAGGCATAGTTCTGTGGGCGAGTCGGAAAACGAGTTTTCGTGAGACACCGTCTGGCGGGTCTCGACGGTCGGTTATGCGGGGGAGAAGTGGCGTCGGCGTTCCGAGAGGGATGGATTCACGGCCGGAGGTCTGCCGTCTCGAACATCTTGCCGCACTCAACGCAGATCGACATCGACGCGGGCGAGACGTAGCGGAGCTCGTGGTCAGCCGGTTTGGGCGC
>JAQCNR010000146.1 GCA_028274925.1 Halovenus sp. | reverse complement strand
GGCCGCGGTCGAGGGAACCGCACCGACAGAGAGACCGACGGCGGCCACAGAACGGAGCCGGCACTGATTGCCCACCGCGGTTTCGCCGGTGTCAACCCAGAGAATACGGTCGGCGCGGTCGAAGCGGCCGCTCGCGGCGGCCGGTCCCCGAACGCTCCCTCACGAGGTGCTGATCTCATCGAAATCGACGTCGTTCCGACGGCCGACGGCGATGTCGTCGTCTTCCACGACGACCGGCTGGCGTCTCGGGACGGCGGCGAACGCGGCCTCACCGACGTCGAGGGCGTCGTCTGGGAGACTGACACCGAGACGGTGACGAACGCAAACGTTCTCGGCACTGCCGAGACGGTGCCGCTGCTAACGGAGGTGATGGACGCGATTCCGGCCAGTGTCGGCGTCAACGTCGAACTCAAAAATCCCGGCTCGTTCGACCTCCGGTTCGCGGAGAATCTCGACGGCGAGGAACTCGCAACCCAGAAGACGCGCTGGCGGCCGTTCGTCGAGGATGTGCTGGCGATTGTCGACGAGTACAACAACGAGATTCTCTTCTCCTCGTTCTACGAGGCAGCTATCGCGCTGTGCCGGGAGCTCTCTGAGTATCCCATCGCGCCGCTTCTTTGGGACTCCATCGACACCGGGCTGGCGGTTGCCCGAGAGTACGACGCCGAGGCCGTCCATCCGCCGTACAACATGATCAAAGGAACGCCATTTTTTAAGGACCCGTACTTTCTTTCCGGCGATAGCTTCGAGGAGACAGACCTGGTCGCGGTCGCCGAGGAGGAGGACCGAGACGTGAACGTCTACACCCTCTCGACGTGGTACCAGGCCGAGCAACTCGCCGCTGCGGGTGTCGACGGCATCATCGCCGACTATCCTGATCTACTCCGGTTCGGCGCGCGCAGCAACTGACTACGGCTACGACCGTGGGTTTTTGCCTCGGGCCAGGTGTCACAGATTCGACGACGTTCGATTACGGAATCTCACCGTCAAGTCCGAGATTCGAGCGCTCATCGTCGAAGAGCACGGCCCAGAAACGGTGGGCGAGATTTTCCCCGAGCACGCACAGTCACGGGTCACCGGTCGGCGATAGCAGTCAGGGAATCTCGCCGTCGAGTCCGAGATGAATCAGCGTCCCGGCGTAGAACGTACCAGTCACGACCAGCGCCGTCACGCGGCGCTCGAAGGTCAGGTCGCCGAGCAGAAACCACAACCCACCGAGCAACAGCGCCACGAGGACGGCGTTAATCGGCACACTGTGTGTCCAGCCGCGGTGTCGGTTGGTCACCAGTCCGATGAGTGGGTCGACCAATGCAGTCGCAACGATTGCGACGAGGACAACGGTGACTGCAGCAGCGACCTCCGGCGAAACCGGGAGGGTAACGCCAGCGCTTGTGCTGACGGACTCAACGCCGCCCACGAATGCTGTCCAGCCCAGTCCCGCGAGCGAGGCAATTGCGAAGACGAGTAGCCCCTGAAACCACCGGACAGCCTTCTGGCGCGGCGTCGAGGTGTGGTGGTCGATATCGGGGTAAATCGACCCGACGAACGTCGCCGCGGCAGCGGCGAGTCCGGCGGCAAAGGCCAGCGGCGCAGACATCGAGAAAAAATAGATTGCCGCAGCGACGAGCGTCCCAATCGCCCCTGCGCCAATCTTCCCCCACCGTGCGTGTGTCGGATAGTTCGGCATACGTGTCTGGTACTTGCTCAGCCATTATATGTGTCTGGGTTCTGTCTGACGGTTTCGGCTCAGACGGACTCGGGCAGCCACCCACCGCTGACTTCGACGTTCTGCCCACTTATGTACTCGCTACCCGGTTCGATGAAAAAGAGCAGTGCCTGATTCATATCCTCGAACTGCGCGGCCCGACCCCGTGGGAGTTCGTCGGGAAACTCTGCGGAGTTCTCGACGGTATACGGCGAGACTGCGTTGACCGTGATGCCGTCGTCCTGTGTGTCTGCTGCGAGCATTCGCGTGAACATCAACACGCCAGATTTTGCCACGAAGTACGGGAAGTTCTTCGGGCTGACCAGCCCCTTGTCGCTGGAGGCGTAGCCGACGTTGACGATTCGACCATACCCCTGACCGCGCATGCCACCCAGCGCTCGCTTCGAGCAGAGATAGGTGCCGTACAGATTCGTCTCGATGACCGTCTCCCACGTCTCGTGGTCCAGCTCCTCCCAGTGTCGCGGGGCGAACGCGCCGACGTTGTTGACGAGGATATCGACTGGTCCGAGCGCGTCTTCAACCTCGTCGAACAGTTTCTCAACCTCGGCTGGGTCAGTTACGTCGGCCTGCACTGTCGTGACCTCGACACCGTACTCCTCGGCGACCGTCTCTCGGACAGCCTCGGCTTCCGCGGCGCTCGTTCGGTAGTGCACTGCCACGTCAGCGCCACAGTCTGCCAGCGCGAGCAGGAACTCCCGGCCGACGCCTTTCGCGCTTCCAGTCACCAGTGCAGTCTGTCCCGACAGGTCAGGGTCGATCATACCCGTTGTTCGGCCCGAACTGGCTTGAATCCGTGACAAGCGGAAAGTTCGGGCCGGAGCACCACAATGATGTGCGAGCCACACCCACCGAAAGGTATGACAGTCGAACACCGCGAGCACGCCGCCGTCGTCACCCACGCACTCGCACAACACACACTCACGAAGTTGCGCAGTGTCGAGACTGAGCAGATTGCATTCCGGAAAGGATTGGTCCGACTCGGGCGCGTCTGTGGCTACGAAATCATCGACACGTATCTGGAGACCGAAGACGTGCCAGTCCAGACACCCCTGACGGAGACCACCGGTCCAGAGATTCAGGGACTCAACGATGTGGTAGTCATCAACGTGCTCCGGGCAGCGACACCCTTCGTCGAGGGATTGCTCAAAGCGTTCCCCGCCGCGCGACAGGGAGTGATCTCCGCCAGCCGCGACGAAAGCGCGGGGATGGACGAGGACGGTGCGTTCCCCATCGCTGTCGAGTACGTCAAACTGCCAGAGATTCAGCCCGAGGATACGGTTATCGTTGCTGACCCGATGCTCGCAACAGGGAGCACGCTCTCGGCCGTACTAGAGCACCTGCTCGGCGGAACAGAGCCGGCGCAGTTGCTCGCGCTCTCTGCGGTCAGTGCACCCGAGGGACTCGACCGGATCGGTGAGGAGTTCCCCGACGCCGAACTCGTGACCGTCGCCGTCGACGACCACCTGAACGAGGAAGGATTCATCGTGCCAGGACTGGGCGACGCCGGCGACCGCGCGTTCTACACCGACTGACTCAGTCGAAGGTCGCGCGACCGCTCGTCGCGCTCCGGATCCGGTCACGCAGCGCACTGGCGTCTACCGATGGAACGCGAACCGCGAAGGTAACGTCAGCCTCGTACTCCGCCTCGAACTCGACGGACTCGCTTTCCAGAATCCCGCGAACATCACCAGAATCGTCGTACTCGACAGTGATCGAAAATCGGTCGTGTGGTCGCTGTTCAACAATACCCGCAGCGTCAATAGCCTCCTTGACTCCGCGTGAATACGCCCGCGCAAGCCCGCCGACGCCGAGGTTCGTCCCGCCGTAGTAGCGGGTGACGACTGCGGCGACGTTCTCTAACTCCTCCTGTTCGAGGACGTTCAGCGCCGGTTTGCCGGCACTGCCGCTGGGTTCGTTGTCGTCGCTTGCGTACTCACGGAACGGCTCGGCCCGGACCCGATATGCGGGGACGTTGTGGGTCGCGTCGGCGTACTCAGTAGAGATTTCGTCAACAAACCCTTCGGCCGCTTCAACAGTTTTAACGGGCCTAATGTGGCCGATAAACTCGGAACCGGAAATTTCGAAGCTAGCCTGTCCGCGACCCTCGACTGTCCGGTACGACTCAGTCACAATCGAGCGTTCGCTACGTGTCTGTTTGTGTGTTTCGACGGCTCAGGCCCGAAGGTCACGAACGAGATCGGTGATTTCGGTCATCGGCCGACGGACGCTGGGAAACCACCCGGAAGGTTTTCACTCGATGCAGTCGACAGCCAACTCATGGAGTACACGACACTCGGCAATACGGGACTGGAAGTCAGTCGTATCTGTCTGGGTTGTATGAGTTTCGGCGACCCAGAGTGGCGCGAGTGGGTGCTCGAAGCGGAGGAGAGCCACCCCATTATCGACCGCGCCATCGACCTCGGTATCAACTTCTTCGATACCGCGAACATGTACTCAGTCGGTGAGTCAGAGCGCATTCTCGGCAATGCCCTCGAAGGCAGACGTGACGAGATGGTCGTCGCGACGAAGGGCTTCTTCCAGATGGACGACGAGGACCCAAACTCTGGGGGCCTCTCGCGGAAGGCAATCGAGCAGGAACTCGACGCCAGCCGCGAGCGACTGGGGATGGACACCATCGACCTCTACCAGACCCACCGCTGGGATTACGACACACCAGTCGACGTGACGATGCGGGCACTGGACGACGCGGTGCGCCGCGAGAAGGTGCGCTATCTCGGCACGAGTTCGATGTGGACCCACCAACTCGCCGAGGCCCAACACACCGCCGAACGGCAGGGGCTGGACCGGTTCCAGACGATGCAGAACCACTACAGTCTGCTGTACCGCGAGGAGGAACGCGAGATGTTACCCTACTGTGACAAGAACAACCTCGGGGTCATTCCGTGGAGTCCGCTGGCGCGGGGGTATCTCGCCCGGCCACACGAGGAGTTCGACGCGACGACGCGCGGCCAATCCGACCAGTACGCGAAAGAACATCCCTACTTCGAGGGCAACGGTCAGGAGATCAACGAGCGCGTCCAGGAGTTAGCCGACGAGAAGGATGTCTCGATGGCACAGATTGCGCTGTCGTGGGTGCTGCACAAGGATGTCGTTGACGCGCCGATTGTTGGGACGACGAGCATCGAGCATCTGGAGGAAGCCGTCGAGGCGCTCGACATCTCGCTCTCTGACAGCGACATCGAGTGGCTCGAAGACCCCTACGAACCGGTGTCGGTGAGCGGCCACGAGTAATTACCTGCCCAGCCAGATTGTCTCGATGCCGCAGTTCGAGCAGTCGCGCAGTGTTTTGACCGGGTCGTCCGCTGGCACGTCTTCGTCGTCGACACGTGCGGTTGCCGTCTCACCACAGACGACACACTCGAATTCGACTTGCACAGGCCAATACTACGCTGTGCGAACAATATAACTCATCAGTTTCTGCCGACACGAATCGTCTCGCTCGCGGGGTCGAGTTCGACAATCTCGCCCAGCGGGAGCGGCGCGGTCGGCATCGTGTGGCCCCAGTCGACGCCGAAGACCACCGGCGCGTCGGGGTTGTACCGCCGAATCTCGTCGGCGACACGCTCGCGGAGTGCCCGGCGGTAGGCCTCGCGTTGCTCTTGAGATGGTTCTGTTCGGAAGCTCCGGGTCGGCGCGCGACCGACGAGAACGCCGTCGAACCGTTCGAGCAGACCCCGCTCGCCGAGGGACATGAGCGTCCCACCGACCTCGCTCGTGCTCGGAATTAGTTCGGAGGGTTCGACGCAGAGAATCGCGCCGTCGAGTCGCGCCGGAGCCGGGAGATACCTGTCAGCGCCGAGTTGCCACCCGAGGATGGACTGCGTGCCGCCCCACAGTCGCCCCGATACAGTACCGGTGCCCCCAGTCCACTCCCGGCCAGGGTTATGTTCGTACGCCGGCGGCGTCGCCAGTTCCTCGGGATTAGACCACCACGTCGAGGGCTCGTCACTCCACTCTGGCGCAGGTTCGAGAACGCCGAGTGACTCCTGGAAGAACGCACGCCGGCAGTAGCGTTCGGTGTACACCGGCAGTTCACCCGGCACCGCGAGGTCGGTCATCAGTTGCGCGCCGTTGTACGAGACGACGCCCGCGTTCCAGAGCGCGAGGCCGAGGTTCGTGTTGTCGCTCGCGCCGTAGAACCGGGTTGGCTGCTCCCGGAACAGGTCGGTATCGAGATACCGAAGCACCCGGAGTTGGTCGTCGCCGCCGATGGCCGCGATGATACCGCGAATTTCGGAGTTGCGGACGGCGGCATGGATGTCTGCGGTACGAGCGCGCGGGTTTACCGACAGGAACTCGTCGCCCTGGCGAGCAGTTGGATAGACCACCGGCTCCAGGCCGAACACCTCACGGAGTCGCCGGAGCCCCAACCCGAAGACGTGGGGTGCTTCGCGAGCGCCGCCGCCGGAGGGGGCGAGTACCGCAACGTTATCTCCCGGTTCCAGCGGCGGCGGCGTGACGAAATCCATACCGCAGTGCTGTAACGGCCGGGTGAAAGTCGTTGCGTCGGTGTGCCAGCGCCCACCACGACAGCGCGTCAGGAGTCGACGCCCTTTCGGACACTGTCGGCCACCTCATGGATGGTCTCGTACTCGTCGTCGGAGTAGGCAATGAATCGAACGTCGGTGAGCGTGTCGGGGTCGTAGCTGTTGATGATTTCGGCGATGATACGCGCGCCTTCCTCGAGCGAAAATCCCGCGACACCACAGCCAAGCGCCGGGATGACGAGCGATTCAGCACCGAGTTCCTCCGCGCGCTGCAGCGCGTTCCGGGTCGCGTCGGCGATGCTGTCGGCAGTCGCCTTGCCGTCGCCGTAGTGTGGCATTGCCGCCGCGTGGATAACGTGTTCGGCGTCGAGGTCGTAGGCGTCGGTGACGGCGACTGCGCCGAGGTCGACCGGTCCCTTCGAGACTGCCTCGTCGTTGATTTCCTGGCCGGCAGCGCGGCGGAGTGCGCCGGCAACACCGGAGCCCATCTGTAGACTCGTCCCCGCGGCGTTGACCAGCACGTCCGCTGATTGCTGTGCGATGTCGCCCTGAACCACCTCGAAGTTCATGTGTGAGACGTGTCACGCCACAATAAAAACGTTCGCGGCTACCACGCCTTGCACTCCAGACAGACGTATGCGCCGTCGTCGAGCCAGCGCCGAGAAACGGAGTCACCGCAGGACTCGCAGGCAGCACCGTCAGTGTGGAACGTCGAAGTCGCCACGGCAGGGTCGACGGGTGGCTCGTCAGGTTCGTCCGCCTCGGCTGTTTCGTCGGAATCTTCGGTGGCTGTCTCCTCGGAATCAGCAGCGAAGTCATCGAGCGAGCGGTCGGACATATTCTTTGTCAACAACCCCAGCTATCTCAGCCTATTGGTCCTGAGGAGTGATTTTTTCACGACAGTGTGCAGGAGTGGCCGCGAACAACCAGAAAGCCCCGAGGTTCTCGACTCGGGGGGCTTGCTGTCGACCGAAAGACGCTCTGCGTCTTTCGTGATGACGAGAGAGCTTCGCTCTCTCGAACCACGCGCGCTTCGCGTGCTTACTGCGCCGGGAGACTCCGTCTCCCGAGCCCGCGGCGGAGCCGCGGACGCCCGCCTTCGTCGAGAACCTCACCGGGAGAGCAAAGCTCTCCCGAGCTCACGGCGTGGAGCGCCGTGAACGCCCCTTTCAGTCCCACCCTGTTGCTTGTGTCACAGGCCACCGTGGGCGGGACTGAAAGGGGCCGAGCGCTCAGTCCGGTGAGACGACGCAAGGCGCGAGACGCTCCGCGTCTCGGCATGTGCGAACGGCGAAGCCGTGAGCAATGACCGCAGGACGAAGTCCGAGGACCGCAGTGAGTCGCAACCGGGTGAGCGCGAGGGGGCTTTCTGGTTCTCTGAATCCTACAATCATCAAACTATATCCATCCAACCCCAGAACAATCAGAGAGGGACACACACAAGTACACCCCGGCTAACACACGAGTATGAGCATTCCATCACGGTTCGTCGAGAGTCTCATCGAGATGCCCGGGAAGTTCGCCGAGGTCGCCATGCAGGGCCCAGTCGAAGGCCTGCTCGTGCTGTTCGGCGCGCTGTTCGTCGGCGCACCACTGCTGTACTTCGGCTATCTCTCGACGGGAGCACTCCTGAGTCCATTCCTGCCGGAATCGTTCGGTGCCGAACACCCAGAAGATTGACATCCTCCCGCGCCTGAAGACGCGGGAATCCCGAGCGTTGGGATATTAGGGTTTACAGTCTCCCCGTTCTCTCGGTGTGAACCGTCCGCTCTCGCAGTCGAACAGGAAAACTCCGGGCTGTGCCAACCAGCCGTTACTCATATCCCCCGTCGGGGGACTCTGAGTTATCTTTCGACGGATGTTCACCGCACCATTCACGTCCGCGTTCATTGCCGTTTCACACGACTGACAGACGTACAGACCGCGTTCCACGCGGTTGCTGTCACGAATCTGCCCGCAACACGAACACGTCTTGCTCGTATTCCCCTCGTCCACGCGGTCAACAAGGATACCGTGTTCCTCAGCCTTGTATTCGAGCAGGCTAGCGAATCGGTCAAACTCCCAGCCGTGGAGTTTCTTGTTCCCCGACACACCCCAGTTCCGAGATTCACCGCTCTCGTCTTCGCGGATGTTGCTGAGGTCGCCTACGGCTACCTTCCCCACTTTTTCTTCGATACACCGCTCAACGATGTGCTTGCTGAGGGTATGGAGAAAGTGGTCTTTACGCTGGGAGAGTTTCTGCCGAGCCTTCCACGCTCGCTTCGACGGGCCGTTCTCGCCTTCGGTCTGGTACTCCTCGCGGGTAAAGTAGTGCTTGTCCTCTTTCAGCACGTTCCCCGGATACAGTTCACTCACCCCGTCTTCGTAGTCGATAGCGAGGTAGTTACTGATACCGAGGTCGATACCCGCCGTCTTGTCACCGGGTGCGTCTTCGACCGGTATTTCTTTCTTGCAGACGAGGTGTAATTCCCATCTGTCGCCGTTCCAGACGGCACGCGCCTGCTGGATGTTTTTAACCTCTACGTCAGGGCGCGTTTCGTACTCTGCGAGGATGAAGTCTGACCGGCCTTCTTTCAGGTTGAAACCTTTGGAAAGGCGGAGTTGACCGTGCTTGTCGTCGTGTTTGATACCGCGTTTCTTCCACGTTACAGTGGAGCGTGGGTGGTCGTCGCCACGTTTCCGGTAGCCCGGAGGGTTGTTGCCGTCGTCAGAGTTGTACCAGCCCGTGAACGCCTCAGCAAGTTCTTCTAGAACTCGCTGACTTGACTGAGAATGAAGGTCACCGTAGCGTTTGTGTTCTTTCAATTCCGATTTCAGTTCGGCTTCGCTGGGTATCTCGCCGTCTTCGTCCCACCGTTCTTGGATGTAGTAGCGACCGACGTTCCACAGTTTCGATGCCGAAAACCCGCACATATCGAAGTCGTCACGAACCTGTTGGTGGTTCGTGATGCGTGCGACGTAGGTGCGGGTTGTCTCCAGCATCGAACTGACTTCATAACACGTTATGAGAAAATAGTTATTAAAACCAACGGTGGGCGTTGAATATCCTGCCTTGCTATCGTTGGTGGATAGTGGAGAGTGGTGTCGGATTCATCCCGCGCTTAAAGTCGCGGGTATTCTCCTCGATTCTATATAACTCCTTCTACAGTTTCAGTTCGCCCGATAGCTCACCCATAAGCTCGACTGCCGCGTCCAAATCCGGACCCAGCGGTGAGCCCATCACGAGACTATCTGCCTCGGCGAGCACTGCTTCAAAGCGGTCTCGCGTACTGTCTGGCGTGCCGGCAATGCAGAAGGCGTCGATCATCTCCTCGCTCACCAGCCCGAAAGCCGACTCGAACTCACCGCCAGCAATGGCATCGCCAATCTCACTCGCTCGCTCGCTGTCGAGGCCGTGGCGGTCGAGGACTGGGTTCGGTGCGCCGCTGGCAATAAACGCAACCGGTGGGCGGGCGGCCTCGCGGGCAGCCGCCTCGTCAGTTGCGAGGCTTACGCTCGCGTAGGCAGCGAAATCAAACTCTCCCCGGTGGTCCGGACGCTCTTCTTTTCCTTCGCCCACGCGGTCGCCAGCCCACGCGAGGTCGCGGGGATGCGAGCCGTTGTAGAGGACGCCGTCTGCGTACTTCGCGGCCATCCGGGTCATGTGTGGCCCCTGTGCGCCAACATAGACGGGGAGTTGGCGGGCGTCGTAGTTCAGTCCGGCGTCCACAGCCTCGAAGGTGCCGTCGTGGTCGACGCGTTCGCCATCCCAGAGTTTCCGGCTGACCTGCATCGTTTCGAGCGTGCGTCGAAGTGCGTCGTCTTGGTCGTAGCCGAGGTTCGCGAGCGTCGAACGGTCACCCGGACCGATGCCGTAGACACCCCGGCCGTCGGAGAGTTCGTCGATAGTCGCCGCCCGCGAGGCCAGCGTCACCGGGTGTGCCTCGTAGGGGTTGGTAATGCCCGGCCCCAGTCGAACAGTGTCGGTCCGGCGGGCGATATCTGCCAGCGCGACGAACTCGTCGCGGTTGTTGTAATGGTGGCTGACGAAGACAGTATCGAAGCCAGCAGTCTCCGCGTGCTCTGCGAGGCCACCGATTCGGTCGACCGGGTGTTCCGGCGTGAGTTCAATTCCCAGCATAGTACTCCTTGATAGCGGGTTGAATAAGGTCTTCGTCTTCCGAACGGAAGAGGTCGTCACTTCCGTCAAAATCGCCAAATTCCCAGCCTCGAACGACTGCAACAGGATTGCCGCCGTCGCCCTCGCCGGTGACGAGATTTGCCGCGGCAGCGAGTTCGTCGACCACTGCCTGCACGGTCGCTTCGAGTTCCTTCCCGTCGCGGTCGGTCCGGCCCCGCCAGTCCCGGGCCGCGGGTATTCCCGCCCACCCAATGGCGACGCCGCGCTGGCCGTGACGGAACGGTCGTCCCGACGTGTCGGTGACGACAACAGGAACGTCAAGGGCGTCGTGGAGTCGCTGTGCGCTCGCCGTCGGGTCTTCCGGGAGAAGCAGGAGGTCGGCGTCGGGGATGTTCGAGCGGTCGATGCCGGCGTTGACGCCGATGTGACCGAACCGCGTCACCGCGAGCATAATCGGGAAGTCCATCAGCAGTTCCTCGCTCTCCTCGATGACTGCCTGTGCGAAGCGAGGGTCCTTCTCCTCGTCGGCGGCCTCGCCGACGCGCTCGGCGATGTTCTGGGCCTGCCCGCCAGCCTCGAAGTCGGCGAGGTCGGCCTGTCGACCCTCGGCCTTGGAGACGATAGTGCTCGCGACGCAGACCACATCGTCCGGGCGCAGGTCTACCCGCTTGGCAATCATCCCGGCAATATCGTCGCCAGGTTCGATCTCTGGCAACCCCTCGACGGCGAAGATGTTCATATCACTACTCGGGGAGGGCGACGCAAAAACGGTCCGAAACGACTCACTCCTCGTGGACGGTCACCGAGAGGTCGCCCTCGGCGGCGGTGGCGGTCAGCATCGTCGCCCGAGTGGCCGGTCGCGCGCCGGTGAGACTGCCGGGGTTGAGCAGTCGAACCCCATTGTGGGTGGTATCGAGCAGTTCGTGGGTGTGACCAGCAACGCCGATAGCCTCACTGTCAGCGTGTTCGCGGACGGCGGTTTCGACCCGGCGTTCGTAGCCACGCGGGGAACCGGTGCCGTGGGTGACAACGAACTCAACGCCGCCGAGTTCGACCGACGCAACGTCGGGCAGTCCGACTCGTGGGTCCATGTTGCCGGCCACGGCCGTCAGCTCGGGAGCCAACTCGCGCATGTCGGCGAGCGCGCCCTTCGAGTCGAAATCACCCGCGTGGACGACGTGGTCTGCGCCGGCGATACGCTCCCGGAAGGCGCTGGGAATCGCCTGCTCGCGGGAGGGAATGTGGGTGTCGCTGACGATGGCAATATCCATAACCGCTCTTGTAGCGCATTCGTCAAGAAACTCCCGCAGCGGGGCAACCGAACAAGATTTTGTAGCTGGCGCCGATTCCGAAACGTATGACCGAGCGCCGCGGTGACCCCATCGGTACGTACACCGGCGGACACTTCTACCCACTTGACCCCGAGCCCTCCGAAGTGGACTTGCCGGATATCGCGAACGGACTGGCGAACACCTGCCGGTACGCCGGCCAGTGTCAGTTCTACTACTCCGTCGGGACACACTCGCTGTACGTGAGCGAGGAACTGGCAGAGCAGGGACCGCAGGTGCAACTCTACGGTCTGTTGCACGACGCTGCCGAGGCCTACGTCTCCGACGTGCCCCGGCCACTCAAGCGCGAACTGGAGAACTTCGCGGACATCGAGAGCAACGTTCTCGACGCCGTCTGGACGGGACTGGGGGTTCCGGCCCCAACCGACAGCCAGTGGGAGACGGTGATGGCCGCCGACGACCAACTCTTTCGCTACGAGGCCGACACTCTTCTGGCGGAGTTCGAACCGCCGTCGGTCCCCGACCTCTCCTACGAGTTGTCGCCGTGTTCGCCCGAAGAAGTCCGCGAGCGGTTCCTCGACCGGGTACGAGAACTACGCCAACAGGCGTCGTTGTGAGACAAGCCTCACTGTGAGAACAGACTCGTGTGGACCGGCGCGAACTCGTCGTCGGGTTCGAAGTCCTCGTCGGTGTCGGTAATCGCCTTGCCTGACAGCCCTTCTTCGAGGAAATCCGATACTGGTGGGCCGACGTTGTCGGGTTCGACCAGGAACGCGTCGTGGCCGTGGTCGGATTCGATGACGTGATGCGCAACGTCGACAGCTGATTCTCGCATCGCGTCGGCCAGCGCCTCAGCCTGTGCAGATGTGAAGTGCCAGTCCTCGGTGAAGGAGATAACCAGTGCGTCGCCGTCGAAGGCAGCAAGTGCGTCGGTATCTCCTTCGAATCCCTGCGAGAGGTCGTAGTTGTCCATCGCACGGGTCAGGTAGAGATAGGAGTTGGCGTCGAAGCGCTCGACGAATTTCTCGGCCTGATAGTCGAGGTAGGACTCCACATCGCGGTACGGGAAGAAGCCAGCGGCAGGGTCGGAGGGGAAGGTCCTGACGGCGTCGCGGCCGGCAGCACGGCGGCCGAATTTCCGGTCCATCGAGGACTTCGAGAGATACATTACGTGACCAATCTGGCGGGCGAGCGCCAGCCCATCCGACGGTGGCTCCCCGTCGTAGTAGTCGCCGTGGTTCCAGTTGTGGTCGGTCGTGATTGCACGGCGAGCAATCGCGTCGAGTGCGAGACACTGCGGGTCGAGGCGGGCAGCGGCAGCGATTGGGATGATGCGCTCGACGTGGTCAGGGTGTCGTTTTGCCCAGTCCAGCACGTTCATCCCGCCGACGCTACCGCCGACGACGGCGTGGAGGTGAGGAATGCCGAGTTCGTCCAGCAGGCGACGCTGTGCCTCCGTCCAGTCGGTGACGGTCACCGCCGGGAACTCGGTGCCGTAGGGTTCGCCCGTCTCTGGGTTGGTCGATTTCGGCCCGGTCGAGCCGTAACAGGAGCCGGGCACGTTCGCACAGACCACGAAGTACTCCGTGGTGTCGATTGCTTTGCCGGGGCCGACGATGTCGTCCCACCACGCTCGGGCCTGTCCTGCAGTCCCAGAGGCGCGGCTGTGGCCCGCAACGTGGGCGCTGCCGGTCAGTGCGTGACAGACCAGCACCGCGTTCTCGCCGGTGAATTCGCCGTAGGTTTCGTAGGCGAGTTCGAGTTCGGGAATCGATTCGCCACACTCGAACTCGAATTCACCGAGCGAGGCAGTGTCGTGTTCGACGTTCATGTGTCACTCTCGGCACTGTCGATGGCCTGGTCTAAATCCGCTTTGATATCGTCAACGTCCTCGATGCCAACGGAAAGGCGGATAAGGTCCGGCGTCACACCCGAGGCGCGTTGCTCCTCCTCGCTCAACTGGGCGTGGGTCGTGCTCGCGGGGTGGATGACGAGCGTCTTCGCGTCGCCGATGTTGGCGAGAAACTGCGCGATCTCCGTCTCTTCACAGAGCGTCACTGCTGCGTCGTAGCCACCATCGAGGCCGAAGGTGAGGACACCGCCGAAGCCGCCGTCGAGATACTTGGCGGCGTTGTCGTGTGTCTCGTGACTGTCGAGGCCGGGATAGTTGACCCACGCCACGTCGGGATGGGCATCGAGGTGCTCCGCGACAGTGAGTGCGTTCGCGCAGTGGCGCTCCATTCGGAGTGACAACGTCTCTGCGCCCTGCATGGTCACCCACGCGTCGAATGGTTTCTGTCCGTTTCCAGTGCTGCGGACCGCGCGCTGGCGGGCCGCCATCGTCACCGGTTGGTCCGGGAATTGCTCGGCGAAGACCGTCTCGAATGCCGGGTTGTCGCCGCCGATTTCGGGGAATCTATCTGGATACTCCGTCCACGGGAACTCACCGTCCTCGACGAGGACGCCGCCGACAGTCGTGCCAGAACCGTGAATCCACTTCGTCGTCGACTCCCAGACCAGGTCTGCGCCGTGTTCCAGCGGGCGACAGAGCGCTGGTGTTCCGAAAGTGTTGTCGACGAAGACCGGGACGCTGTGGTCGTGAGCCACCTCGGCAATCGCCTCGAAATCTGGCGTCACGAGCGAGGGGTTGCCGATAGTCTCGAAGTGAACGTAGGCAGTGTCCTCGTCGATAGCCTCGGCGTAGGCCGCCGGGTCGAGCGTGTCGACAAACCGCGGTTCGACGCCGCGGCGGGTTGCGAGGTTCGAATAGTAAGAATGAGTTCCGCCGTAGATAGACGACGCCGTCACGATATTGTCGCCGACAGCGGCCAGTACCGTCGTCGCGGCGTCGAGCGCCGCCATCCCCGACCCGGTGGCGAGTGCGCCAGTCGCGCCCTCCAGACTAGCGAGTTGGTCTTCGAGCATCGACACCGTCGGGTTATCGAACCGCGAATAGACGTTTCCGTCGTCCTCGAGCGCATACCGCGCGGCGGCGTTGTCGGCGTCCTCGAAGACGTACGAGGAGGTCTGATAGATTGGTGGGGCACGAGCCCCTGTCGCCGGGTCCGGCGACTCCTGGCCGGCGTGGACACACCGAGTGCCGAAGCCCAGCGGCTGCTCTCGTTCCTCAGTCATGTATCACACTCATATATCTCCACACATCTATAACCACGAGTTACGGCAAAACTCGCGGCCATCAAGACGGTGGCCGCCCAACGAGGAGTATGGACAAGCAAGCGCTCCGTGAGCGAGTCTGGGACGAACTCGAAGACAGCGGCGAGGCGCGATTTCCATTCCCGCCACACGGCCGGATTCCAAACTTCGCGGGCGCGTCGGAGGCGGCCGACCGACTCGTCGACTCCGAGGCGTGGCAGGCCGCCGAGACAGTCAAGGCCAACCCCGACGCGCCACAACTGCCGGTACGGCGGGCCGCGCTGCGGCAGGGCAAGACGCTCTATATGGCCGTCCCGCGGTTGCGCGACGAGAACTGCTTTCTCGAACTCGACCCCGAAGACGTCGAGGATATCCAGCACGCGACGACCGTCGGCGGGTCCGCGGAGGCAGGCGTTGCAGTCGGCCCCGAGGAGATGCCGGAGATTGACCTGGTTGTCTCGGGTAGCGTTGCAGTCACCGAGGCGGGCGAGCGCGTCGGCAAAGGCGAGGGCTACAGCGACCTCGAATTCGCGGTCCTGCGCGAGTTCGGACTGGTCGACGACAGCACCGCGACGGCAACGACTGTCCACGAAATGCAGATTGTCGACGAGGATATCGAGACCGGCGCGCACGACGTACCGATGGAATTGGTCGTCACGCCCGAGCGGACGATCGAGGCCGCAACTGGTGGAAAGCCCTCGGGCATCGACTGGGAGCAGGCCGGAGAGCGCGTCGAAGAAATTCCAGTGCTCGACCAACTGCGGTAATTAGAACCGCGAAAGCACTTCATCCAGAAACGCCGTCGTCGCGGGCCGATGGAGGGGTTCGTTTTCGTTGCCACACTGTGAACTCATCAGACAGGCCGGACAGCCGTCATCACGGCCACAGTCACACGCCGCGACCCGGTCGCGGGTTTTCTCCGCAACGTCTTCGAAGTGGTCGTAGATGCTGTGTGCGAACCCAACCCCGCCCTCGACAGCGTCGTGGATGAACCAGACCGGCGACTCTGTCTCGGGATGGGCGAGTGTGCTCAGCCCGCCCATATCGGAGTTGTCGAGTCGCAGCGCCAGCGGCGCGAGTTTAATCATGCCGTGTTCTGCGCCGTGCAATCCACCCGCGAGCGTCCACTCCTGCTCGCCCAGCGGACTGTCTTCTGGTGGGTCGAGCATCGACTCTGGCGGGAGTTGCGAGAGAACTTCCTCCAGCGACCGCTGGGGGAGTTCGAGCCACATCAACTGTGTCCGCAGTGAGAGCGGGTCCAGTCCCGTCGCCTGCGGCGGACCGACCGGCTTGCCGGTGTCGAGGTCGATGCGCTTGAACGAGTGGTAGTGGACGTCGACGGTACCCATCCCGGCGTGGAGGACGTAGCCATCGCCGAGGTTGACGTGGCGCTTGCTCTCGATGTCGTGAATCTGCTTGTCGCTCAGCGTGCGGGTGTACTCCCGGGCTGATACCTTCCGGAGTTCGACGTACGGCCGGGGAACATCCTCGACGACCTCCTGCACTTCGTACTGCTGGCCGTCGTACAGCGTCAGCGCGCCGGGGTGATACTCACGATAGACACGGTCGCGACCGAGCGGTTCCATATCGATATCGCCGTTCGTGCAGCGGACGCTGTACTGCTCGTCGGTCGTCGCGTACATCGAGATATCGGCCTGTGGACGAGGCGGGCCGGCGTACTGTGCGCCGCGGTCCAAGTCGCCGGTCATCTGGCCAGCGTCGCGCCACATCTCCACGGCCCGGGCGAGGCGGTCCTCGGGGCCGAACCACTCCGCGTCGTCCCACGTCAACGGTCGCTCCGCGCTGGCACAGAGAAGATGGCGGGCGTAGACGGCGTCGTTTGTCAGGTCGACAACTGCGTCTTCGATATCGTCGGACAGCAGGTAGTCAGGGTTGTCGAGAATGTACTGGTCGATGGCGTCACCTCGCGGGACAAAGACGGAAAGCGCGGTCGAAGTCCCCCGGCCAGCGCGGCCAATCTGTTGCCAAAACGATTGCCGGGTGCCAGGGTAGCCAGAGAGAACCGTTGCGTCGACAGACCCGATGTCGATACCGAGTTCGAGCGCGCTCGTCGAGAAGACGGCGTCGGCGTCACCCTGCTTGAGGGCGTATTCGAGCGAGCGGCGTTTCTCCTTGCTCAGCCCCGCGTGGTAGGGGTCGGCGTCGAGATAGCTTCCGCTGGGATGTTTTTGTGCGGCGTTGACGGCCTGCTTCGTCGCGATTTCCGTCCCCTGTCGCGAGCGGACGAACGCGAGTGTCTGGACGCCGTGGAGGCCGAGGTGGGCAGCAACCTCCGCGGCCTCCCCGGTGGCACCTTGCCGCATGTCGGGCATCGGGTCGTCGCGCAGTTCAGTCGGGCCATCCTCGCCAGTGACGCGGGGTTGCCAGAACGCGATTTCTCGGCGGCCGTGCGGGCTGGCGTCCTCGTCGACGACACTGAATTCGCTGCCGGTCAGTGTCTCCGAGTGCTCTGCTGGGTTGCCAATCGTCGCAGTCGAGCA
>JAQCNR010000124.1 GCA_028274925.1 Halovenus sp. | reverse complement strand
TCGCTACTGGTGTGCAAGCGTTCGTCAACAAGCAGACGCCGGAATTCGAGGGCGAGTAGTTACAGTTCGGTACTGATGATGCCGCCAATCGCGCCGAACACAGCCGGGTAAAGCAGGCCAACGAGGAGGACACCCGGAACGAGTGCAGGGCTCTGGGTTACGGTGAACCCAAAGCCAGCGGTCTCAACTGAGAAGATAACTGTGCCGAGCAGCGCCGGCAGAACAGTGCCAACAGCGAGCATCGCCCCGCCGATTGCACCGTCGCTCAACTCCCGTGCACCCACGTAGTTTGCCAGGGCTACGCCAGCGGCGACCAACACGAGGATTGGGATCAGGTGATAGACCACAGTCGGAACGCTGACGGCGTCGACAGACTCGCTAAACAGTGTACTGTCGGTCAAGTAGTTGAATGATGCTGTGCGGCTTCCGCCGCCAGCAGACGCTGTGACCTGGAGGTTTGCGAACTGAGCGTTGTAGTAAATCCACCCAGCGGCTTCGACGAGGTTCTCAGAGATGTCGTCGGACTCACCGAGCGCAACGACCACAAGCGTGACAATGTAGCCGACAACGAACGATGCAAGGCCAAAGATTTCCCCTTGCTTGATTGGTGGACCGTCCATACCGCGATTCCGACCTAGGGATGACATTTCAACTAAATTAGCACGACAGGTTCACTTATGTCCGGCGAAGAACGGATAGCGTTACAGTTTGCTCTCGGCGTCTTCAGCGAGTTCTTTCATTCGCTTGCCGACGCGGCCGGCGTCAGAGAACTCGTCTTCGCTCATCGCGTTCGCCAAGGAATTTCCGAGGACGAACACGGCGTGTTTGTGCTCACTTTTGGACATATGCACGTCATCTGGAGTGACGTCGATTTCGTCGTATGCCTGAAAGAGGGAGTCGTCGACGTGCTCGAGATTTTTGAAATAGTTCATGATGAGAACCATCTGTTCGTGCAGTTCGAGCAGTTCGTCTTTGTGCATACCCTTACTACGCTCAGGCTCTCATAAGTGTGTTTGGGAGCATAGAGGGTGAGAAAGAATTGGCTAGTTGGTTATTCGAGCGAGGCACGTAGAAAGACGGAGTCAGAAGACGTACTCGTCGTCGTGACCCATCATCCCATCGTCTTCGTACCCGCCGGGCTGTTCGTCCTCGTCGTCAATCGGGCCGCTCGTCTTGTACGCTTTCAGTCCCGTTGACAACAGATCCTCGATCGCCTCCTCGCGGTTGAGAAATTCGCCCTGTTCCACGAGCTGGGCGATCTGCATCTCGGTATGTTCGGGAATAGTGATCTCTACCTTGGGCATCGCAACGTGGAGCCTTTCGACTGAGGGGTATTTAAGTCTGGCGGGGAATCTTCAGCGCTTTACAAACTCAAGCTTTTAGCATGCGAATAATTTTTACCTATTCGCGGTAGGGTGTGACGTGATTGCTGTTGGGTGCCAGCTCTCGACTCGTGGTTGGGAGCCCAGGAGAGTTGAATAAATAGTCAGCCTCAAGACTCGGGAGCCACTAGGAATGATAGATGGAATCAACGGGCGACGAGCACGCGGCGCAGACGGGACGACCGGTCGCAGTTCGGAGCTGTCGAGTCGACGCAGCTTCTCCCCGTGACATCGTCTCCGCTCTGGAGTGCCCGCGACTCGTGTGGGCAGACGGTTCGGAACGAATCGTCGCCGGCGGGGCGGCAGCGACGCTTACCGCCGACGGCTCCGAGCGGTTCAGCACCGTACAACAGGAAGCCACAGCGCTACTGGCGAACGTCTCCGCGGACTCCAAACCGGCACGCCCGCGGCTATACGGCGGGTTCGCCTTTACCGATACACACACTGACCCCGGCGGAGAGAACCCGTGGGCTGGCTATCCCGGCGCTGAGTTCGTGTTGCCAGCGGTCCAAATCGTCGAGGCAGATGGCGAGACGTGGCTGACGACAGCCGCCACAGGACCGGACAGCACGCAGCGCGCCGAGGCACGGCTCAGACAGTACCAGGAGACGCTTGTGGAGTTGCCGGCGGTCGAACCGTCGGGCCCGCCCGGAATCACAGAGCGGAGCTACGAGCCGCCACGAGAAGACTGGCAACGGGAAATCGAGGAAGCAACTGCGCGGATTCGCGACGGCCAGCTCAGCAAAGTCGTACTCGCACAGGCGCTGACGGCAGAACTCGCCTCACCTGTCGAGCCTGCAGATGTACTGGGCCGGCTTGCCGAGTCGTACCCGGACTGTTTCCAGTTTCTGTTCGAGCCCGCCGACGCCGGGAGTTTCTTCGGCGCGACGCCGGAACGGCTGGTCTCAGTCGACGGAACGACGTTCAAAACCGAGGCACTGGCTGGCTCGATTGGCCGCGGTGAGACAGTCGAAGAAGACGAATGGCTGGCCAGCCAACTCCAGGAGAGCGACAAGAACACCCACGAACACGAGATTGTGGTCGAGACGATTCAGAACCAACTCGACCCGTTCACCAGCGATATTACGACTGGCGCGCGCCAAATTCGAAAACTCGCCAACGTCCAGCATCTCCAGACACCGCTTCAGGGGACGCTGGACGAAGAATATCACGTGCTCGAACTTGTCGAAGCACTGCACCCGACGCCCGCCGTTGGCGGCCTCCCGCCGGAGCAAGCGCTGGAGACAATCCGGGAGACGGAAGTGTTCGACCGGGGGTGGTACGCCGCGCCGATTGGCTGGTTCGACGGCGACGGCAACGGCACCTTTTCCGTGGCGATTCGGTCTGCGCTCGCCCGAGAGCGTCAGGCCACGCTGTTTGCTGGCGCCGGTATCGTCGCCGACAGCGACCCGGACGAAGAGTGGGACGAACTCCAACTCAAGTACCGCCCGATTCTCGACGAACTCGTATGACCGCGCCCAATCGTAACACGCTGTGGGCCGAGATTCTGGTCGAAGAACTGGTCGAGCAGGGCGTCAGCGCTGCCTGCGTCTCGCCGGGGAGTCGCTCGACGCCGCTGACTGTCGCCGCCGACAGCCATCCTGAATTGACCGTGTACTCACACCTCGACGAGCGGTCGAGTGCGTTTTTCGCGCTCGGTCGCAGCCGACGAAGTGGTGAGCCGACGGCGCTGATTTGCACCTCCGGCACCGCGGCAGCGAACTACCACCCTGCGGTGATGGAGGCCAGCGAGAGTCGCGTCCCGCTGATTGCGCTGACTGCCGACCGACCGCCAGAACTGCAGGACAGCGGCGCGAACCAGACGACCGACCAGGTGAAACTGTACGGCGACGCTGTTCGGTACTATCGGACGCTACCCGAGCCAGCACCCGAGGCCAGAAAGCTTCGCTCGTTACGAGTGATTGCCGCCCGCGCAGTCGGTGAAGCAACCGGTATGCCACCGGGACCAGTCCACCTCGACGTGCCGTTCAGCAAACCGCTCGAACCAGTCGAAGTTGAGGGTGACGTCCCGGCCGACATCGAGGAGCGCGCACCACTTGGAGCAGGGGGACGCGACGGTCCGTTTCTCCGCCAGAGTCGGGGGCAACTCGAACCGCCGGAGGCCGCGGTGGCGCACCTGACAGAGCGCGTCGAAACTGCCGACAGCGGGCTGATTGTCTGTGGACCTGCGAACGCACCAACGCCGGAGCGGTCCGCGCTGGCTGACCTCGCTGCGGCA
>JAQCNR010000112.1 GCA_028274925.1 Halovenus sp. | reverse complement strand
CCACGCAGTATCCGTTCTTACCCTCGTCGTTCTGGAAGATGTAGTACCCGGAGTTGAACGTCCGGATGATGTCATCCATGAGGATACGGCTCCACGACGAGGGCACGTGGCCGATATGTACAGCATCGTCTGTTGTCTCAATTTCCAGCGACTCCTCGTGACTCTCCTCGGGAAGAGGCCTCCACTTCCGCTCGATCATCTCCTTAGCTCGCTGCTCGATGAAATTCAACCGTGTGGGCTTGATGGAATTGGCTGTGATCGCCATCACAGTTTGGTGTACGATTAGTTGTATATAAGTGCGGGCGTGCGAGCTGCTGATTGAGAATTCGGTCAAAAACATCTAATTAGGTTGGTTTCGGAACTTTGACCCTCTGAGGAGCCGGGTAAGACGGTCTAAATCGCCCCCTAATGGCTGGGACTCACACGCGTTGGTCCGGTTCGCGGTGGCCGGGGAGGAAATCCGGGGTGTCCTCACCGATTTCGAGAAGCAGTACAATCCTTCCTGAGTGAACTTTGGAGTCTCCCCTCCCCATCGTGGACCCACATTCATGAGCGCCGAGCGAGAGACATCACCATGGCGGTGCCGCGCAATCGGTTTTTCGAGGGAGATGCCCGCAACCGTCTTGCGGACCTTCCGGATGAGAGCGTCCAGTTGACCGTGACCAGTCCCCCGTACAATCTCGGCAAGGACTACGCGGACGACATCGACGACCGGCGTCCCATCGCGGCGTGGCGTGAATTGATGCAGGAGGTCATCAGCGAGGTCTTCCGGGTGACGGCGCCAGACGGGAAGGTCTGTATCAACGTGGCGGCCTCGTTTGACTCTGAGGACACCAGTCGGTACCGACGCGTCCCGCTCCGGAGCCACGTCGTGGAGTTGTGCCGGGAGGCGGGGCTCGACTTCGTCGATGAGTTCGTCTGGATCAAGAACCAGTATGCCACGCACGGTGACGGCGCCCTGCTCGGCTCGTATCCCTACCCGACGAACGTGCCCGTGAACCAGCGCCACGAGTACATCCTCGTCTTCCGCAAGTACGTCTCCGACGAGTATCACGGCCGGCGCGAGCTGCCGCCGACCGGGAGCGAGCGGCGCGAGGCGTCGAAGCTCACGAGCGAGGAGTGGCGCGAGTTCGCCCAGAGCATCTGGGAGCTTCCGCGGCCGAGTCCGGCGACCGAGACCGACCACACCGCCGTGTTTCCCCTCGAGCTGCCCCGCCGGCTGATCGCGCTGTACTCGTTCGCCGGCGATCTCGTTCTCGACCCGTTCGTCGGCACGGGAACGACCGCCGTCGCGGCCAAGCGGGCCGGCCGGGATTACGTCGGGATCGACCACGCCGAGTCGTACATCGACACGGCGGCGGCTCAAGGGAGACGCCGACGATGACGACGATCGCGGGCGCCCCGCGGCGCCGTCACCAGCGGAAGACATCGCGCAGTACATCGTGGATGCGCTCGACAGACAGGGGCCGACGACGCTGCGCAGGATCGGTGCGTACGCCGATGCGCTGGCGCGCCACCAGGAGTTCGTGCCCGCCGCCGAAATCGACGAGTGGGCGGGCGACAGCGAGCAGATCGTGGACGTCACGCGGGCCCACAGCGGCACAATCGTGCTGAAGGAGGTGCCGTGCAGCAAAGAGAACTGTTCATCGTGTCCCCACGGCCCGTACAAGTACCGCGTCTACCGCGACGGCGGCGACGTGCAGACCGAGTACCTGGGGCCGGCCGACGACGGTCTAGAATCGTAGATAAGACGATGGAATCGACGCGAGGCTGTGGGCTCGTCACATCGCCCTCGTAAGGTTTGATCTTAAGTTCGCACGATCGCGATTCGTAGGCTGCCGCTCGAACGTTTATCCGACACACCGGGTGTTATCGCAAGTGGAGATGAACACCACCAAGCTCCGCACCGAAGCGTTCGAGTCGTTCATCAACTGCTTCAACCTCTGTTGCCCGGACTGGGAAATCGACGGTGACTCGTCCCAGCCGCTCAAGGAGGAGCACGTCAAGTTCACGCACTGCAAAGCCTCGTCGAGATTCTGGGCGCGGCTGAAGTGGTGGCCTGATGGCCGCATCAAGTTCGCGATCGACAGCAGTTGGTACGAGGATGCCACGCCGGGCGAGCGGTTGGGGCTCCTCATCCACGAAATCGCCCACGCGAGGGTGAGTAACCATCCTCCGGAGTTCTGGGAACAGGCCGTCGAGAACTACAAAACCCTCAAACACAACCACGCCCGCGAGGTCGAACGCGTGATGATGGGGACGGTCGACTGGGATGACACCCGAGAGTTCCTCGTGACGGACCCGCTCCCGGTGAGCGTCGACCATCGGAGCGAGGTCGCGTGCGAGCGTCGGCTGGCCATCGCGAAGGCGCTGGACTACCCGCTGGAGAGGTTCGAACCGTTCGCGAATATGCGCATCAAGACGCGGGATGTGGGTGGCTGGAACTACACCGAGGTGCCGCTCTGGAACATCATCTACGAGCAGAAGTCGCTCGGTGACCTCATCGGCTGCTTCCACGAGAAACCGCGAACCCACGTCGAAAAGCGCAGCAACACGTTCTTCATCGAGCTGCCGGTCGTCAAGCGACGAGGTGATGCCTACGAAGTCGTGGAGGGGGATGAGAGAATCGCCCTCGCCGCACACCTGGGTGAGCGGACCATTCCGTGCGAAGTCACCGAGAAGGACTCGGCAGGGAACCCCCGGTTCGGAGAAGAGCTGTCAGGGAGTGCGGACTGAGGAGGTACGGCACTCCCGTTCTCCAGTGTCATCCGTGTGGTCCAGCGTTTGCGATCGAGAGGAGCGCGACGGGACAAATTTTTTCAGCTGCTGACTTTTTACGAGCGTGCTCCCGAGCAGACGAGCGAACAGAGAGCATCACCGGAGAGGGCGAAGACAACAAGAATGGCGATCGACAGGAGCAGTCCAATCAAGCAAGTTCGAACTCAAGCTCACAGGCCGATGCCATCCGGATCCGATTGGGTGTGTGCTCTACGAGATCCGGTCAGCGTGGCTCTGCGCCTGCAACGGCAAATCAACGGTGCAGTGGCCGAGAGTCAACTGACACCCGCCCTCGATTCCACACAATCAGCCCACTGCGATACCGTTTAACTAAGGCCGATAAACAAATTTCGTCGTCTGCACCCACCGGTCTGGAACGACAAGAAAGCAACGTGGACCGCACTCTCTTACCCACATATTCTGAGCCGCAGACCACTCAAAACCCGCTCAACAGCCGAGGCCTGGCCGTAGCGGAAGGCGCAGCGAGCGGCCTGACCGTTTATCCGGCTACATCGTCGAAGTGAATAAATGCAGTATGGCAGAACAAACCCAAGCAAAGAGCGTACCGACACTGAAATCACTCTGCGAGACTCTCGCCGACGCCGGCGGGGCGACGTACATCGCGGCCGCCGAGCAGACCCTCACTCTCGGCTCGCCGGTTATCTACTTTCACGTGCCCGCTGGCCACGAGTCCGAGCGGCCGACCCGCGAGATTCTCAACGAACACCTCGGCGGCGACAGTGTCGTCCGTCACGAGAGGCAGACGATGCGGGTCGACCTGCGACACGTGACCCACGGTGGTGCCCACGCGTTCGGGCGAGTGCCGATGTACGTCCAGGGCCACTCGGGGCTGGATGATGTCTCGCTCGACGAGGGCCTCGACGCGGCGCACCGCTATGTCACCGGCGAGGTGGAGGTCACGCGCCCCCCGACCGACACCATCAAGCTCGGACGGCTGGTTGAGCGACTCGCCGAAGCGGGGGCCGCGGCCGTGGAACTCCGCAACGAGTCGCTCATCCAAGCCGGAATCATCGACATTCGTGCGCCGATGACACCCGCCGTTGGACACGAGGTGGCGGGGCCCTACACAGCCGTCACCGTCAACGGTGAGGAGTATCGGCTCCGCATCGACTTCACGCTCAGCGGGCCGGGTGGCTATGGGATGATGCGCACCCCGCTGTTCATCGGCGATGTCCACGGACTGGCCCCCGTCTCGCCCGACCAGGGGATGGAGTACTTCGAGTCGGTGCAAGAGATTGCCGAGTCGGCTGACGACGACACCGATACCTACCAGAGGCTCAGAGACCTCGAGTTCGACGTGCGACCCGAATGACACACGAGGGGGAAGACCACTCACCTTGAATTGAGAAAGCACTGCCGCCCGCCAATCTCTTACCAACAATCTCCGAACCGCAGAACACCGGTATATCTCTCAAACTCCCGATTTCTTGCGGTAGAGAGCATAGCAGTCTAGGTGCAAATCCATTTTTTATATCCCGGGCAATCTCGTGGTGCAATGTCGAAAGCAGAAGACGGCACGGAAAGCGAGCATTGGCTCATCAGCGAAAGGCCTGACGACTGGCTTGACACCACCCACGAGCGGGTCTACTTCCGCACTGAGGCGGCGTCCGCGGCCCTTCGGTCCTCTGCCGAGAAGGTGGTCGGTGGCGCCGCCACCGTGGCGGAGGCCTTGCCGGGCACGTGGACCGTCATCATCACCGGTGGCCCGTACCGCGGGTACGACGTCCGGTACAATTCGGATACCGACACGCAGCGCATCCATCTCGACTTCTACTCCGTCCGGCCGGGGCTGAACTACCTCGGCGACATCGTCGACGATGTGACGGCCGGGTTGGATGGGGCGGTCGTCAACGAAACGGAGGGGAGCGCCCGATGACCGCCGGCGACGGCCCCGACCGGTACCGGTGTCCCTACTGCTCGGTCGAGCCGTACACCAGCCCGAAGGAGCGAGAGGTCCGCCTCCACATCGAGCTGGCGTCGGATGACGACCACTTGGGCAGAAGCGGGTTCAAACTGCTCACTTGCGTCGAGGCTGTGGATGCCGACGGCAGCGTCGTCGAGGAGATGGACGGAACGGGTCTGAAGCGAGAGCCCGACGAGTTCGAAGAGATTTGCAGTCCCGACCCCGACTTGCCGGATGCCAAGCGACGCATCATCGCGACCAAAATGATGTACCCGGACCACTCGTCCAGAGAGATCGTCGACTTCCTCGACGAAAAGGGCGAGTCGGTGTCGAGGGGGTACGTGCGGAACACGATTCGTAACCACTTCGCTACTACCGAACTCGCTCGCTGCACGCGGTCGTACGAGGAGTTCAACGACCGTCAGCAGGCGGCCATCGACGCGGTCGCTCGCTGCGAGCTCGGCGAGTTCGAGACGCAGGCCGAGGCCGCGGAGGCCATCGACGAGGGGCTGGGGTACCTGCGGCGCTACAGCTGTGAGTACGAGGATGTGGTCGACCGCCGGATGAAGGTGCTCGATGGAGATGACGATGTCACGGACGGTGAGGAGCGCGAGGATGACATCGTCCGCCGCGAGAAGGGAACGGCGACGTACGTCGGCTCCGAGAAAGGCATCGACGCGACGATGCAGCACTTCAGCGAGCGCCCGGCGGCCGATGCCGAGTCTAACGACGAACCTCGGGGGGAGCCGACTTCCGGGCCTGACCCGACCACCGACGGCGACCACGGAATCGCCGCCGTTCGCGGCCAAATCAAGACGCTCCAGCGCCTGGTCGTCGACGAGGAGCTGGATGTCGAGGCGGCCTTCGATGAGGTCGAACAGATTCTCGCGGATGTCGCAAGCGCGTAGAAGAGGCGGTTTCCTCCGTTGTGGATACGGAACGTCGTACGGCCCTGCGTCCGAGCACGTAGACGAAGAGATGACACCACCGGAGAAGACGAAGCCAACGGCAAGAGTGGTCAACAGAAACGGTCCTCTTGATGAGCGCAGGAGTCTTTTCAGACCAAGTGAGCCGCTGATAAGACAAGTAACGAGACTGCGGTTGCACCTGTAGGCTCTCCGCCAGGTGCCTCTACAATTGTCGCCACCGGGTTCAAACTCACCGACGGGCTGTGGGGGTTCGGGTAGTGAATCCAACCGGGGGCGCGGTCCTGGCATTCCACAGGGTTCGATTTCCTCATTGGATTGCTTCCATCAAAGCTATTCGTTATTCTCCATCGCAAAGGATTCACCTGGTGGGGGGAATTCACAACCTGAACTACGGTGAAAATGCTGACCTGTGCGACGAGATATTCGAAGTTCGCTCTTGCGAAGTAGATTGTTGATAGGGAGAGCTGCGACTGAAAGTCGAAGAGGGCAAGGGCACCGCTGGCGCGGTGCCCGATATGTTCCCAGTAAGCCGGCTCGTGTCGGAATCGGCTGCAGCGAACCTGCTCCAACAGGTTCGCTGGCGTGATGGCGTCGAGTGCCCCCGCTGCCGTTCTGACCTGAAGGTCAGAAACGGCGGCTATCGGGAGTATCAGCGGTATCTGTGTAAGAATTGCGGTCGGACGTTCAACGACAAGACCGGCACGATCTTCGCTCATTCGAAGCTCTCGCTGAAATCAAATCCGTCGGTAATGGTAGAGGGGAGTGACACCGGAGTTGAGTATCGGGCACCGGCCGATCTTGAACCGCATTCGCTCAACGACGAAGTGTACGGCGACCGGGACGACCTCGACGAGGCACTCGTCGAGAGCATCGACGAGCACGGCATTCTCGAGCCGATCGTGGCAGACCCACAACCCGAGGCGGGCACATCCAAGACCGCACCCACCATCCTCCCCGGGCACCGACGCGTGGAGGCGGCCAAACGGGTCGGCCTCAACCAAGTGCCAGTTCGGCTCGTCCGTCTCGACACGGAGCTGGAGCGCCGCGAACGGCTGCTCGTCCACAATCAGACCCGCGAGAAGACGTTCAGTCAGAAGCTACGAGAGGCGGCGGAGTTGGAGCGCATCGAGCGCGAGCGAGCCAAACAGTGTCAAGGGACGCGCACGGACATCGTGGAAAATTCTCCACAAGGCTCGGATGAGCGCTCAACAGCGGAGCGTGACTTCGGGAAGACCCGCCAACGGGTCGCAGAGAAGGTGGGATTCGGCTCCGGCCGCACCTACGAGAATGCCAAGACGGTCTGGGAGGCCGCGCAAGACGGTGATACCGTCGCGAAACACGAGATCGAGAAGCTCGACCGCGGCGAGCAGTCCGTTCACGGCGCGTACCAGAAGGTGCGCGACCGCATCCGACAGGACGACGACGATGACTCGACGGAGGGGGATGAGCCCTCGGCAACGGCTGCACCCACATCGGAGTCATCGTCTCCGGAGGAGGATGATCGTGAGCAGGTGTCTACGGAGGACGTCGTGCTATCGGCCCACGTCGGCACGAACGACGATGTCTTCCCCAAGATACTCGATCTGCACGTTGCAGCTGGCGCGTCCGTGGTCGACGTTACCTACGGCGAGGGTGCCTTCTGGCGCCAGGTTCCCTCGGGGAAGTACGACCTGACCGCAACGGACATCTTCACCGCGCTCCTCGCAGGCCTCCTTGTACTTGTCCCGCAGAGTTCTCGTGAAGTGCCTCGGGGTCAAGCCCCGAGGCTTCCTGTTTCCACGACGCGCTTTGCAGATTCCACGAGGGAATCCACAGGGAGTGCAGTCTCCGCAGGCGTGGATTCGGAGTCTCCCACTCCTACTTGGTGGCGACGGCAACGCGTCTGACCGCCCTTGTTTTCGGACTCGAAGTCAGACGCGATAGGTGCCGTCACACCATATTACTCACTATCTTGTAAGTTAATTGTTCGGGACACGAGTTGTCGGATTCAACCCCGGGGTCAAGCCCCGGGGAATTCTCCTCGAACTTCTGTAAATCAGGTCACCAAGGTCAGATACAGACCGCTCGGACTCCTCGCTCTCGAGCGAGTCGCCATCCAGCACGAGGCTGCGCTCTGCGTCCGTGAGCGATGAGCACCGCCAGGTCATCCGCCGTGCCTCGCCGGCGTCATCGCAATAATTGATGAGCGCGACCAGCTCATCTCGCTCCGGGTAGTACCACGCGTCCTCGTACTGCCCCTCGAGCCCGCGCTCCGCCAGCAGCTCGAGCGTCCGGTTGCGACCGATCGAGACGAACCGATGCTCGGGTTCCTCCTCCACGTAGTACGCCGGCCGCTCGACGATCTCGGTCGTCACCCGCTTGATTCGCTCGCGCTGCACCTCGGTTGCCCACCGGGGGCTGAGTCCCTCGCGCTCGACGGCATCGAAGGCGGCTGTCGGGGCATCGTCGTCGACCGCCACCTCGAACTTCCGATCCTCGATCTCCCAGACGTTGTAGATTTGATTGTCCGGGTCGACGTCGTCGTCGAACGTCGTGGGTGAGATGGTGTAATCGTACGGTCGCTCTGCAGGCGCCTCAGAGAGCTCGTAACTGGTTCCGATCACCGTCGTTCGATAGGCGAGGAGGACGGAAGTGTCTGTACCGACGAGGGGGTACACATCGCAGAGCCCGTCGATTCGAGCTCTTGGGACTCACCGAGCGACCTTGTCGCCCTTTATGTTGATGATTAGTGGGATACCATCTAGTTCGGTGGCGATGGTCGGTCACTACTCAAAGTAGGAATCGAATGCAAGCGCCCCTCGCCGTGATGCGGCGTTAACTCACCCGTAGTGGATGCGCACCGAATACCACGAGTCCGGGGCGAGCCACTCGCGAGGCTCTTTCCACTCCTCAACCTCGAGTTCCGTGACCTCGCCTTTCCATCCGTCGTACGCTTCGCTGATGGGGTCTTCCAGCGCCGTGGCGGCGAGTTCGGCCATCGCTTCGGTCTCGAAGTACCTCAGCTCTGTCGTCCCCCCGGAAAGGGAGATATTCGGAATGTGGATGTCCGTCTCGTCAAGCGTCTCG
>JAQCNR010000109.1 GCA_028274925.1 Halovenus sp. | reverse complement strand
AGGTGGTCGTCGAGCTGGAGTGTTCCTTCGCTTGTGGAGCGACTACTCTGGGTTCGAGTCCCGGGAGCGGACCGGCCGCTCTGGTGTAACTGGTAACACAGTATCTCCGCTCCAGCGATTTTCCGGCCACTGTTGTCCCTGTAGCTCAGCTCGGAACGAGCACCGGCCTTCGAAGCCGGGTGTCACAGGTTCGAATCCTGTCAGGGACGTTCCCCGCTCGCGGTGAGCGGCTTTCGGCGTCGACTATTGCGACGCCGGTGATAGCATGCAACTGAACGATACGAAACAGACGGTCGCGGAGGCGACACGCACCACCAACCACGAGGGCGGTGAGGCGTTCCGGCCTGCGGACCCACGACTCGCACTGTACAAACGAACGATCAACCAGCTGCTCGAAGATTCGTACTACGAGGACGACACCGAGCACCTG
Organism: Halovenus sp.; assembly: GCA_028274925.1. Classification (GTDB taxonomy): domain Archaea; phylum Halobacteriota; class Halobacteria; order Halobacteriales; family Haloarculaceae; genus Halovenus. The sequence goes on along the minus strand of JAQCNR010000109.1, from coordinate 3,275 downwards.
CAGGCAGTCGTCGAGCGGTTCGACGCCGCCGCGGCTGCGGACCCGGAGTTCGTCCTGAAACTCGCCGCGTACGCGCGCCAGGAGATGCATCTCCGGGATATCCCGCAGGTACTGCTCGTTCTGGCGGCCAATGACGACCGTTTCAAAGACGACTCGGATGAGTCGCTCATCCGGGAGTGGACGCCGGCTATCGTACAGCGGATGGACGAGACCGCGACGGCGCTAGCGGTACACGACACGCTGTTTGGTGGCACTGCGCCATGGCCGCTCCGACGTGGTATCGAAGACGCACTGGTCGAGATGGCCGACGCGTACACGCTTGAGAAATATGCGCTACCACGGCGGGAGGTGACGCTGCACGACGTGTTCAACCGCGTCCACCCGACACCCGTCGACGAAGAGCAGGAAGCCCTGTTCGAGCGGTTCATGCGCGGTGACCTCGACGACTACCCGGACGTGGAGCCGCTACCGTCGCCGAACACGTGGGAGACGGTCATTTCCGACCGTGGCAACACGGCCGAGGCGTGGGAGACACTCATCGAAGACGACGAGTACTCCCTGCCGATTTTCGCCTCAATCCGGAACCTCCGGAACATGCTCGAAGCTGGCGTCGACGAGGCGACCATCGTGGGCCATCTGGACCTCGACGCGGCCCGGCACGCGCCGCTGTACCCGTTCCGGTATTACCAGGCGTACACGGCGCTGCAGGACGCAGGGATCGAGGCGCCCGAAGTCGAGCGCTGGCTGGAACAGGCCGTCGACGTGGCCGTCGAGCACGTCCCTGACGACCTTGGCGACACGTTCGTCGGGGTGGACCTCTCCGGGTCGATGACTGCGGCACTCTCCGAGCGGAGCACACTCCAGCGTAAGGAGATCGGTGCGCTGTTCGGTGCGGTGCTGGCCGAGCAGGGTGCTCATGTCGGCGGCTTCGGGACAGACTTCCAGACTGTTTCCACCCACATCGATACACCAGTCCTGCAGCGACAGCGAGCTGTCATGGGTATCGACGAGGATGTCGGGAACTCGACGAACGGGTGGAAAGTCCTCGATTACCTCCGCGAGGAGGGCATCGAGGTCGACCGAGTCGTCCTGTTCACCGACATGCAGATCTGGGACTCGACGGCTCGACTGGTCGATGGCGACCGGACGGTCAAGGAGGCCTTCGAGGAGTACCGTGCAGCGGTGGCGCCCGAAGCATCGCTGTATATGATCGACCTCGCGTCGTACGGCGACCTCGCAACGCCGGAAGGTTACGAGGACGTGTACAACGTCTCGGGCTGGTCCGAGCAAATGCTTGAGTTTATCGGCTACGCCGAGGAGCCGATGCAGGTCATCGACGATATCGAGGCCTTCGACCCAGCCTGAGGTCATTTTGCAGTTTCTGCGCGAGTCGTGTAGCCTGGCCTATCACGCGGCCGTGCCACGGCCGAGACAGGTGTTCGAATCACCTCTCGCGCATTCGGAGTAGCACGTCGGGACAGCCCGCCGGGTCGCTCCACCAATGGAGGTACTACAATGGAACTCACAAGTGACACCGAGACACGACAGACAACGATGACGGTCATCGTTCGCATCCCCAACGGCGCGGACGGTGGCCTCACGACCGAAGCCCAGCGGCGCCTCTCGCGCGCTGAGGGCGTGCTCGCTGTCACTGTCGAAGAACTTCGTGAGCTCCAGCCCGGCCTTTCAGCGACCGACGTGACCGTCCGCGTCACGGTCGAAATGGACGGAGAGTGGGGTGGAATGTCAGCTCCGGATACGCTTGCCGCGCTCACCGGCGTTGAAATAGTCGACCCATCGGTTTGAGAGCGTCTGGGCTCTGGACTCCGTCTGGACAGCAGCTTTAATGATGTGTAGACTCTACACATCAGTGATGGCGGAGAATAAAACCCGAGTCGATTTCAACGCGCCCGCATCACTTGTTGAACGGGCCGATACAGTAGCCGATGTGCTCGATATCTCTCGGACACGGCTTCTGATCGATGCCCTGCAGGATGAACTCGACGAGTTGGCCACTGACGATGGATTCCGCCGCCGCCTCAGCGACGCTTACTACACCGGGAACGTCGATTTCGAGACGGTCGAGTCGATTCTCGGTCGGGAAGAAGCGATGCGAATGAAACTACTCCGTGCGTCACTTGATAGAGAGCCACCGGAACCCCGACTCGAAGACGGACTCCCGTCCGACGACGCGTTTTATGACGGGGAGGTATCCGAGTGGACACCTGATGACTCGTCGGATGATGGCAGCGCAGAGACACGCAACTGAGGATGGGGACACAGCCACTCTGCGTCGTTGATGCCAATGTATTGCTGAACCTCGCAACGCCAGTTGTCGATGGCCGTGAGGTTGCCCCATCAGGTGCAGATCCACTCAAATCTCTCCTGGCGTCCTATGACGTGCATACCCCAGCGAGCGTCATCGGTGAGGTCACCGATGCGACTGGGAGTGGTGATCTGCTATCGGCAGCCGCTGAGTTGGTCCTTCAGTCGACTCGCCATATCACGACCCACGATGTCGAGGCGCAACTAGCTGAACCACTGGAATACGGGCTTGATACCGGTGAATCTGAATGCATCTGGCTCGCTAACGAGCGCGGTGCGGACCTGTTTATCACCGACGAGTTCAATTCGACGAACTACCTGTTCGTTAGTCTCGCACTCGAGGACCGGAATACCCTATTCACCACACCACATGTCCTGTGCACGCTCGCAACGCGGGATATTCTCCCCGAAGCATACGTCCACGCTGCGCTCAGCTACTACGTCGAAACAAAACAGTGGGATGCGCAGTATATCCGTCAACTTCGACAGCAGCAACTGACTGATGGTTCGTAGTACGGATTCGGCTTTCGGCGAGGGCAACGAATCAGCTCTGGCACGTAGACAACACCATCCCTTATTTGCACAGCACTGTGATACTTGAACTGAATGGGCACAGAGTCGACGACTGACGACCTTCCCCGACTTCAGGACCAACTCGGGACAGAGTCGGTTTCCTTTGTCGACTCGCTCAACGACGACATTGCGACCGTCATCGAAGACACCGACCACCTCGAGTTCGACTATCTCGTCGGAGACGTGTCCGACTACGGCATCTCCTCGAACGACCACGCCCACTTCGATCTGGTCCACAACGACAGCAGTATCCACTGTGTCTGTTTCCAGTATCGACTCCCACAGATAGATGCTGACCTCGAAGACGGGATGCAAGTCGCCATCAAAGGTGACCTCTCGTACTACGAGGACGGTGGCTCGATTTCGGTTATCGTCGA
>JAQCNR010000103.1 GCA_028274925.1 Halovenus sp. | reverse complement strand
TCTGCGCCGAGGACGTTTTCGAGGATACCCGATGGAGAGAGGAAGGGCACGATAGCACCGTCGACGATGAGCCGAAACGTGACGTCGGCTGTCGGGTCGTCGAGATTTGGCGGCACCTCGACGACGGCGTACACCGACTCGCGTTCGAGCATCGCTGTCCCTTCGTCGACGCTGTCGACACGAGTCGGGTCGGTAAACGTCGCAATCGTTCCCTCGACAGTATCGAGCTGGGCAGAATCGACGGAGCCGTCGGCTGGTGCCACCGCAACAGGAACGTCACGTGGGAGTACATCCTGAAAGACGACGCTCGTCCCGGCGAAGAATCCGGGCAACAACACCAGCAGAAAGACCAACACGAGGGCGTTGCGCAGACTCCAGTGAAACTCTTTTTCGAGCAGTGAGCGCAGCGACATTCACAACCCACTCCGTCGGATGCACCCAATAGCGTTCATCCGACACGTCGTCGCCGACTCACCCATAGCTGGTATAGCTGTGACCAGCAATATGAAAGTTGCCATGGCTCCGCTGGCAGTAATCCAGAGAGAAACTCTTTTGCGTGAATCGGCAAAGATAGACGTATGGATTGGCCACACGACCCTGACGGTGACGAAGGGAGCGAGGGCCGCCGGAAATACGGCCACGCCGTCCTCGCGAAGAAAGTCGACGAGGGCGAAGACTTCCCGTTCACCGCCGGCGAATATGTCGAACAGTACGGCGACCACCCTGTGCGGGTCGACTACGAGCGCGTCGTCAGCGTCGAAGAAATCTTTACGAATATCGACGACGACGAGGAGTTCGCCGACTTCCCCGAGTTCCACAAAGCCGTCGGTAAGGCAATGCGCGAGGCCGATTACTGGCCGTACCGCCTCGAACACGCCTGAGAGACGGGTTCGTCCGGTCTGTTTGGTATGTGGGCGCATAACATACTTGTGCGATGCTGTCGTAGTGCCGCCTATGAGCAGTCTCGACAAACACAGTTCCACGGGCGTTCCAGAGGCCGTACGCGCAGAGCTATTCGCCTCGAAGCGGCGATGTCGCCTCCTTCGCGCGCTGGCTGGCGCTGGCGGAGAGGCGTCAGTGAGTGACCTGGTCGCAGAAATTCGCGCGGCAAAACCAGCTCCGACAGACACCGCCGACGAGGTTCGATACGACCTGCACGACCACCATCTCCCGAAACTCGCGGCCACCGGCGTCGTCGAATACGATTCGGCACTCGACAAACTCAGACTACTCGATTTCGTGGCTGCCCGGACTGCTGCGCAAACGCTCACGGAGTGAGCAGTCCGATCCTCTCCTTGCGTGTTAACCCCACATACATATGCAGAGTACCAACAAAAGGCTGTTGCAGATAGCTTTTTGCCCGGATGTGGTAAATAGTCACACATGGAGTCGGAGTTAACCGTTCGCGAAATCATGGATCGGGAGTACGTGGGTGTGACCCAATCAGACGACCTGATCGAGACAGTCGAACTCCTCCTCGCAGAGGACAAGGAGGCGGCAGTTGTCCTTCGTGGGAGCGAGCACGTCGGCGTGGTGACTGAACGCGACATCCTTACAGCGGTGGCGAAGGGACCAGACCCGTCCGAGGCCACCGTTGGCGAGGTGATGTCAGACCACGTCCCGACAGTCTCAGCGGACACGACGATTTCCGCTGCAGCCGACCAACTGTCGACCCAGCACAACCGGCGACTCGTCGTTACGGACGGGGCTGAGCCAGAGGGCGTCGTCACCCAAGAGGACCTGCTCGCCGGACGAAACTACGCCATCGAGCAGGAATCTGAGAACGCGGCCGTGATCAACGCTGAGGGAACAACCGCCGCTGCTGGCCCCGCGGATGACAACTTCGAGAACCAGGGTATCTGCGAGGTCTGTGGTACGCTGACGCGCGGGCTCGCCTCGTTCAACGGTCAACTCCGGTGTCCGGACTGTCGTGAGGTGTGATGGCAGAGATTACCGACGCCGACACCGACGACGCCGACGCACTCGTCGAGATGTGGCTCTCGCTGGCTGACGGCCAGCGCAAGTACGGCTCACACATCCCTCCCGAATCGAACCGCACACCGATCCGAGAATCGATTCTCCGACACATTACGACCAACCGACTGTTGCTCGCTCGTGACGACCACCTCCTGGGGTTTGTCATGTTCAGCCTCGAACGCGGCGACTTCGAGCAGGACGTGACTCGTGGTATCGTCGAAAATCTCTACGTCCGCCCCGAGTCCCGCGGCGACGGCCTCGGCAGCCAACTGCTCGCGAGCGCCGAGCAACGACTCCACGACCGCGGTGCCGACGCGGTTGCGCTCAATGTGATGGCTGCCAACGAAGACGCTCGCCGATTCTACCGCGACCACGGCTATACACCCCACAGGCTCGAGGTTGAGAAATCACTTGACCGTGACTGAGCGCCGAGGGAAAAACGATACTCACTCAAAGGATGACCTCCAACATCAGGGTGTGCCAGGGGAGCTTGGGCGGTTCAAGCACCCGACTTGTAATCGGGAGTTCGTGCGTTCAAATCGCACCCCTGGCTTTTCTGTCCGAACGAGTGTGGAGACTCTGAATTACCTGTCGAATGTGACATCTGACACTGTTCGGTGAGTACGCGAAAGTAGCCGTCGCTATCTGGAAAGAATCGTTATGACTTATCATGTGAGACGTTCACGTATGTCGGGAGCAGTCGTCGGACTGTTCGTCATCGTCCTGGGACTCGCAATCGCGCCGACAGGCCTGTACTTCCTGCAGATTTGTTACGCTGTCGTCGGTCTGGCTGGATTCTATATCGGGATACAGTCCGCAGCAACAGCGCCACCAGTCGCCTCGTTGCAGGGGGTCCCACTCGGCAAAGAACTCGCTTACGGGGTCGCTGCCGGCGGACTCAGTATGTTCCTTCTGGCGCTCGTGTTCGGTATTGCTGCCGTGGTTCTGCCGATTTCCTACGGCTTGCACCTCGGCGCGCAGTTGTTTTTCAATCCACTGCTGGTCTACCTGACGACTATCGTCGTCGCGCTGGCCGGGTGCCTGCTCTTTTGGCTCGGTATCTGGGTTGCCAGTGCCGTCGTGGGTGGTGTACTGGCCGCCGTTGGCGTCCAGTTCGTGTTCGCTGTCGCTGAAAAATCGGCTCCACCGTACAACGCGATTGCAGAGTGGCTCCGTTCGGCGGACGTTCCGACACTGCTTCCAGACACGATTGCCGCAATCGGCGCAATCGGACGCTCTGGACTGCTGTTCGGCATCGCCGCGATTGTCGCCATCTTCGGCATCGTCGGCCATCTGTTCATACTCTCCAGTGCCGAGGAACCTCCGCCCGTCACGTGACTACTGTCTCTCGTGCTGACTCACGTTCAGACTCACCCTCTCGCAGTTGCCGCGAGCGCCCGAACGCCTCGGTGGGTACGTATCGAACATCCTGGTGGTCATGTACCGCTCGCCGGAGTCTCAGTAGACGGCCACAATCAAGATGTCCTCGTGTTTGTTGCGGAGTCGACTGGCGACGCGCTTGGTTGCTCTGGACTCTCTGCTCTCTATTATTTTTCTTGATAACTAGGCTCTACAGCCCTCGTTTTTCATTATCAATCAAAATAATAGCTGAACGAACTGACCTCATTTTATGCCATGTTGAGCATTATCAGATGATGACCGATACACAACAGTTGGACCAACCCCTCAAAGTCACCGCGGCCGTTGGCATTGTCGCAGCCGTTTGTCTGGTTGTTATCACCCAAATTGACGTGATGGCAGACCCAAGCAATCCAGACCTCGTGTTTGCGACCAGTGAGATTGCGCAGGTATTGCTGTCGATTGCGGCGGTCAGTTTCGCCGTGTTGGCCGCTCGGGCCTACGGCGGCGAGATCCGTAAGGCCATCTACGTCGCGGGTGCGGGCGTGATTATATTCGGAAGTTGGCAGCTCCTCCACGCCGCAGCCGGGTTGATGGCGCTGCAGCGCCCACCTGCGGCGGCCGACAGTGGGGTCAACCTGATGGTGACTGTGCTGTTGCTCTCCGGGTTCTACATGCTATACGAGACGATGAGCCGTCACTCAACCTGATACCGCCGTCATGAGCTACAACCACCTCGCAGGACGGTTGATCGAGGTCCAGCGCTCGATGCTCGGACAACCGGCCATCACGATCGCACAGTCCATCGGGGGGATCACAGTTTCGAACGACGGCAACGTCAAAACTATCGAGGGCGATGGACGCGAGATTATCGGGCAGTTGTTCGAGCGATACACCCAGATGCTCGGCGACCCGGCCGAAAACAGGCTTCGGACCGCCGCCTCCGAGTTCGAAGACGAACTTGATCTCCCGCAAGCGCTGGGCGGCAGCGCGGCTGCGGACGTCTCGGACACAGCGGACTCTGAAGACGACACCGTCGACAGTGACGCTACCTCGATCGAAATCGAGTCACCGTCGACGGACCCTGACAGTCCCGCTGGTGACGCCGTGACCGAACCGAGGACACTGCGCCGTGACTACGAGATTCAGGGCGGGACATACACGGACGCTACCGGAGATAGTGACCTCAGTGATGTCTATTTACTGCGTGAGGAAGACGGCTGGCAGGTTCCCATCTCCGTCGAGGAGGCGATTGTCGAAGCGGTTGCGAGCATGGCCGGCCGCCGAGACGAGGAGGTCGGTCGTATCGGTGAGTACACCGAACCGGGCGAGATTCTGTCGGTGCTCGGTTCTGAGACGGAGACTGTGGCCTCCTTCGAGGTGGACAACTCCGTCGTCGTTGTCCACCCATCCGGAACGATCGCTGTTCGACAGCAGTAGCTTCTGCTCAGCCCTCGACACCGCTGATATCCAGCGTCATCCCATCGTCAGCGAAGCGCACGTCACCGTCGTAGCTGTCGGCAATCGAGTCGAGCATCTCCTCGTGGCGGCCGTCGGTGTGCGGGTAGAGGTGAGTGAGATAGACGCGGCCAACCTCGCCGTCGGCGTCAGCAAGTACACCCCCGAGTTGTGACGGCGTCGGGTGGTTCGAGACATCCACGTCGTCGGGAAACGAGCAGTCGTGAACCAGCACTGCTGCGCCGTCAGCGAACTCGATGAGTTCCTCGAAGGCTTCGCTGTCGCCGCTGAACACGACCGGTGGCCCCGACTCGCGCTCGAAGCGGTAGGCCAGACACTGCATCGAGTGTCGCGTCTCCATGGCGTCGACCGCGAAGCCCGCAATCTCGAACGGCGCGTCTTCGGGGTCGAGGTCCGTAACCTGCAGGTCGAGGCGGTCCTGCATGTACTCGTGGGTGTCGAGCATCCCCTCGATGAGGCCCTCGGTGCCCGGCGGGCCGTAGATTTGCAGTGACTCCGAGCCAGCTAGCCAGCGCGCTTTCATCAACGCCGGAATGTCAGAGACGTGGTCGAGGTGGTGATGTGTCAGCAGGAGCGTCTCGACTCCGTCGTAGCCCACCGACGTTCGTGCGAGGCCGTGGAGCGCACCGCTGCCACAATCGACCAGCAGCGGTTCGCTTCCCTCGAACAGGAGGCCCGTCTGGAATCGCTCGCCGGTCGGCATTGCACTGCCAGTTCCGAGAAAGGTGAGTTCCATATCTGCAGTTCGTCGCCGGCGGTGAAAACAGTCGGTGGTTATTCGGTCAGATGGTCATTGGGGCCACTAAATCGAGAACACTGTATTATCGCCGGCAACCAGTAGAGGTGAGACTGGCTGAAGACGCCAATCCGCAGAGGTGAGAACCGATCAATCGTCGTCAGCTTTGTACGCACCACTGCGGTGTTCGATAGTGTAAATGTCCAATACCCGCTCACCACGGTCGCACTCGGCACCGAGTCGAAACTGGCCGATTCTGAGTTTCGAGTACGGCGCACCAGTGCGTGGTTCGAGGTAATCATCAGGGTCACGCCACTGGTCGGTCACGATCTCATCGAGTTTGTCGGTAATACGGTTTTGCGCGTGCTCGTCGAGGTCGTCGTACGTTCGCTTTGCTGGCGCACGGAACTGCCAGTTCCACTCGTCGTCACTCACTGCCGCCAACGATATCCTCGCGGGTGAATGTCTCGCTCTCCCCTGTCCGGCGTGCGTGTTCGACGGCAGCGATTTCCTTCCAGCTTTCTCGCGTCAAGTCTGGGTGGCGAACCGCATCGCGGAGGGCGTCCCGAATAAACTCGCTACGGCTGTTGTATCCCTCTTCTTGCCATGTCGCATCGATATCTTCGAGAAACATTTCCGTCAACCGAATGTTGATGTTTGTCTTCTCCGGGTCGCTAGATGATGTATCTGTATTCGACATACTCTCGTGTTACACTGGCACGCTCAAGAGCCTTTGGGCACACAACCGAACTGTCCCAACGCTTGGGGTTCCTCAGGTTTTAGCCGGTTAAGGATCTCACTTGTCGAACATCCCGGTGGTCATGTATCGCTCGCCGGAGTCCCAGTACACCGTGAGCACGAGCGGGTCGTCGTGCTCGTCGCGGAGTCGACTGGCGACGCGTTTGGCCGCAACGTTCGACGCGCCGGAGGACTGGCCGACGAGAATTCCCTCCGAGCGGGCGAGATGGCGACATTCTTCCTCGGCTGTCTCGATATCAACCGTCTCGACGCCATCCAGCAGTGACTGGTCGAGATTCTCGCTGATGAAGCCCGGCCCCATCCCCTGGAAATCGTCGTCGCCGGGTTCGTCACCCGAGAGAACGGCGTTTTCTGTGGGTTCGACAGCAATGACCTCCATCTCAGGGAACTCCTCGCAGAGGCGTCGTCCGATGCCGGTAATCGTGCCCCCAGTGCCGACGCCGGCGACGAGAGCGTCAGGTGTCCGACCGTCGAGTTGGTCGAGAATCTCGGGGCCAGTCGTCCGGTAGTGGGCGTCGGGGTTCGCGCCGTTCTCGAACTGGTACATCTGGACGTATCCATCGCGGTCGGTCAGTTCGTCTGCTCGCTCGCGGGCGTCGCTAATCGAGCCCTCGACGAGTTCGAGGTCAGCGCCGTAGGCGCGCATTATCTGGCGACGCTCTTTGGATTGGGAGGCTGGCATCACGAGCACCACGTCGTAATCCTTAGCTGCGCCGACCATCGCCAACCCAATCCCTGTATTTCCGCTGGTCGGTTCGACGATGGTATCGCCCGGTTCAAGGCTGCCCTCGCGTTCGGCGGTTTCGACCATCGACAGCGCGGGGCGGTCCTTGGCTGAGCCGCCGGGGTTGAACGACTCGATTTTTGCTGCGACTGTCGTTCCGTTGGGGCTGTCGACCTCGACCAGTGGTGACCCGATGGTCGACAGAATGCTCTCGTCCATACGCGGGGCTACACACTCGCCCCTTGTAACTCCCGACGCCACCGGCAGGTCGTGCCCGCATCTCTGATGAGGTTGTGTGTGTATTTTCGGAGGTCGGCTTTCTTCTTCAATAACCAGAAAGCCCCGGCTCTCTCAACTCCCGGGCTTCGCTGCGCTCCAGCGGGTGCTTGCGTCAGCCGGGTTCGTTGAGAGAGCCGCCCCTTTCAATCCCGCCCGCCGTGGCTTGTGTCACAATCCACAGGGTGGGACTGAAAGGGGCCGCTCGCTTGGTTAGTCCCGGACGGCCGAGCGAGCGGGGGCTTTCCGGTTGTTCGTAGTCACTCAGCTACTTCGCTCTATGAAAACAACTCCTCCCCGAGCCAGCACACATACTATAAGTTCTGGGCTACCAAACGATGTGTATGCCTCTGGAGACGCTCGACCCAAATCCTGCGTGGGTCGCCGACGCGTACGCTGAGACTCTCGACGTCCTCGAAGCCTACCGCGACGAGATTACGTACAAAATCTGGTGCGGCGACTGGTGTAAAGACTGCCGGGCAACGCTACCCGACTTCGGCGCCGCGCTCGAAGAAGTTGGCATTCCGAGCACCCACATTATCGAGCACTCCCTCGACGAGAACAAACAGGGCGAGGGTGTCGAGGAGTACGGTATCGAATCTATCCCCACCGTCGTTGCCGAGCGCAACGGCGAGGAAGTTGCACGATTCGTCGAGGATGAAGGCCTCCCAATCGCTGTCTATCTCGCTGACCGGCTCCGTGAAGAACTGGGCGACCCGACCGCTTAGAGCATTCGTTGGCCCCAGCGCAGGGCGCGAGGCAACTCGTTTCGCGGCGGTGAACAGGTCTGTGCTCGACAGGCGTACACTGTCGGTTCGTTGTTTTTCTGACTGCGTTCGGCCCAGATTGGCGGTGTCTCTTCCAGTCCGAGCGTCTCTAACCACGGTGCTAATGCCTCCTCGTCTGCGGGCCGCCAGGCGAGAATCCGACCCGGGAGATACCAGTCCCTGAGTTTTTGACGGTAGTTCTCCGGGATGCCGTCGGCGACCATCGCCAGCTCCAACGCACCGTCGAGCACCGTATCTGCCGCCAGCGTCAGCGAGGCGTGCTGGAGTGGATTCGATTCGATACGTCCACCCTGTCTGTCGATGACCGTCTCTGCAATCTCTGCGAACGCTCGGTCAGGCTGGAAGTGCGAGAGCTGTTCGAGCAACTCCGCAGCGACACCCATACTCGACGGTGTCGACTGGTCGGTTGGCTCCTGTGGCCGGGCAATCAGCTTCTCGCCGTCTCGTGGCGTGAAATACAGCGTTTCGGCTTCTTCGTCCCAGAAGTCGCGTTCGATTGCGCGGGCCAGTTCCAGCGCGAACGCGAGATGGTCGACTTCTGCAGTCGCCTGATAGAGGTCGAATGCACCCCGAGCGAGGAAGGCGTAATCTTCGAGATAGCCGTCAATTTTGACGACGTCGTCCTTGTACCGCCGTGACAGTTGCTTCTCCTCCTCGTCCCAGAGTTCAGATTTGAGGAACGCCAGTGCCTCGGCAGCGGGGTCGGCGTGACTCTCGTCGAGGACGATTGCCGCCTCGGCGAAGGCGGAGAGCATCAGGCCGTTCCAACTCGCCAGAATCTTCTCGTCACGAGGCGGACGTGGTCGCTGTTCTCTGGCCGCAGACACTTGCTCGTGGGCTTCCGCTAGGGTTTCCTCCACGTCCTCGGCTTCCATATCGTGTCGCGTCGCGAGTGTCTCTGCCGACGCGGTTCGTGTGAGCACGGTTTTGCCCTCGAAGTTGCCGCCCTCCCTGATTCCGTAGTGCTCGCAGAAGAGTTCCGCCGCCTGTTCGTCGTCGACAGCGTCTTCGACTTCCGAGGGAGTCCAGAGGTAGAACGCACCCTCTTCGCGCTCGCCGTCTTCGCCCTCGCTCTGTGCGTCGAGCGTGCTGAAAAACCCGCCCTCGTCGTGGGTCAATTCATCCTCGACGAAGGCAAGTGTTTCCTCGACAACCTCGGCGTAGCGCTCGTCTCCGGTCACCTGATAGCCGGCGAGATAGGCTCGCGGCAGTTCGGCGTTGTCGTACAGCATCTTCTCGAAGTGCGGGACCGTCCAGTCGCGGTCGGTCGCGTAGCGGTGGAAGCCGCCGCCGACGTGGTCGTACATTCCGCCGTTTGCCATCGCGTCAAGCGTCTCGGTGACGACATCCAGATAGACATCGCGGTCAGATTCGTCGTAGGCGCGTAACAGGAGATGGAGTCGGCCGGTCTGTGGGAATTTCGGCCCACTCCCCCAGCCGCCGTGTTCGCGGTCGGCCCCGCGAACGGCCGCCTGCGCTGCGGTCGATAGCACTGAATCGTCCAGCGTGGTCGTACTCTCCGGCGTCGATTCGAGTTCGTCGACCGCGAGGTCGGACCACTCCTCGGCGCGGGATTCGATTTCCTCACGACCCTCCTCGCTGTTCCAGGCGTCGGCAATCTGCCCCAGAATGTCCAGAAAGCCAGGTGTTCGTCGCTTCTGCTCTTTCGGGAAGTACGTTCCCACCTGGAACGGTTTCTGGTCGGGGGTGAGCCAGACCGACAGCGGCCAGCCGCCGCGGCCGCTGACGCGCTGGCAGACCGTCTGGTAGATGCTGTCGACATCCGGCCGTTCCTCACGGTCGACTTTGATCGGGACGAACTCCTCGTTGAGCACTTCGGCGACCCGTTCGTCCTCGAAACTCTCGTCGGCCATCACGTGACACCAGTGGCAGGCGTTGTACCCAACTGAGAGAAAGATGGGCTTGTCCTGCTCTCTGGCGGCGGCGAGTGCCTCCTCGTCCCACGGTTGCCAGTTGACGGGGTTGTCGGCGTGGTCCTGCAGGTACGGACTCTCCTCCTCGTCGAGTCTGTTCCGACTTGCTGGGGTAGTCATACCTGATGGTTGGCTCTCCGGGACCGTAAAGCCGTCCGGTTAGCACTCTCAGACAGACAACTGCCGTCAGTAGTGAATACTCTGCCCGCGTGCGCCTTTGATTGCCTCGTGGACTGCCTCCGACAGCGTCGGGTGGACGTGAATCGTTGCGGCCACATCCTCGAGCGTCGCGCCGAGTTCGATAGCCAGTGCGAGTTCGGCGACCAGTTCCGAGGCTTCTGGGCCGACAATTCGCGCGCCGAGGACGAACTCCGTCTCGCTGTCTGCGATTACTTTGACAAAGCCCTCACGTTCGTTCAGCGTCAGCGCTCGGCCCGAGGCCCGCAGTGGCATCTTCCCGACGATGGGGTCGAAGCCTGCCTGTTCCGCCTCCGACTCACTCATTCCGACACTGCCGATTTCTGGGTCGGTGAACACCGCCGCTGGAATCGCCTGATAATCGAGTGCTGACGGTTCGCCAGCGATGACCTCCGCCGCGACTTCGCCCTCTTTGAAGGCTTTGTGTGCCAGCATTGGTTCGCCGGCCACGTCGCCGACGGCGAAGATGTGTTCTTTGTTCGTCCGCGCGCGGTCGTCGGTATCGATTCGCCCGTCGGCCGTTTCGACGCCTGCCGCGGAGAGATTGAGCGTGTCCGTCACTGGCTCGCGACCAACGGCGACGAGACACTTCTCGCACTCGAACCTCCCTTCCTCGCCTGCGTTCGTTTCCGTGTGGACTGCCAGCCCGTGTTCGGTCTCCTCCCAGCCTGCGGCCGCGTGGCCGAACTGGAAGTCGATACCCAGCGACGCCGCGCGCTCGCGGACAACCTCGGTCACCTCGTCGCCGTAGGTCGGCAGGATGTCGTCCAGTTGCTCGATAATTGTCACTTCGCAGCCGAGTTTCTGGAACACCGTTGCCAGCTCCATCCCGATGTAGCCGCCGCCGACGATGACCATCTCCTCGGGGACTGCTTCGAGTGCAAGCGCGTCCCGCGAGGAGAGAATCTGTTCGCCGTCGAACTCGAAGTCGGGAATCTGGACCGGGCGGCTCCCGGTTGCGACGACTGCGTGCTCGAAGTCGATAGACTCTGCGCCCTGACCCTCGCCGTCGGCGACGATGCGGGCGCTGTTCTCACCGGAAAACTCCGCTCGGCCCTCGATGAGCGTCGCGCCTGCGCCTTCACAGAGCGATTCGACGCCCTTGGTCAATTTTGTGACCAGACGGTCCTTCCAGCCGACCATCCCCTGCATATCGACTGCCGGGTCGGCGTAGATTCCCATTCGCTCGGCGTCGCCTGCTTTGTGGGCGATGTCCGTCGCAGAGATAAATGCCTTCGAGGGAATACAGCCGTGATTGAGGCAGGTGCCGCCGTAGCTATCCATCTCGACCAGCGTGACGTCGCGGCCGAGTTGTCCGGCGCGGATGGCGGCCACGTAGCCGCCGGGACCGCCGCCGATTACCAGTACATCAGTGCCAGTGGTGACATCTCCTACTACCATGGATATCAGGATTCGAGCAACAGCAGCGTCGGGTCTTCGAGATATTCGATGACGGTGTTGGCGAACTGTGCCGCCTCGGCACCGTCGATGACGCGGTGGTCGATCGACAGCGACAGCGGCAGCGTCTCGGCGGCCACGACTTCGCCGTCCTCGGCGACCGGGCGCTGCTCGATTGCGCCCAGACCGAGAATCCCCGTCTCGGGGTGGTTGATGATTGGCGTGGCGTACTCGCCGCCGATAGCACCGAAGTTCGTCACGGTGAAGGTGCCGTCCTGCATCTCGGCAGGCGAAATCTCACGGTTGCGCGCCTTCGTCGCGAGTTCGTTCACCTCCGAGGCCAGTTCGAGAATCCCCTTCTGGTCGACATTTTTCACGACTGGGACCATCAGTCCGGCGTCGGTCGCAACTGCGATGCCGATGTTGTAGTACTCCTTGTACCGGACTTCCTCGGCCTCCTCGTCGAGTTCCGTGTTCAACATTGGGAACTCCTTCAGCCCCGCGACCACTGCCTTCAGCACGAATGGCATATAGGTCAGGTTGATGCCGCGGTCGTCGGCCCGCTCACGCAACTGCGCGCGTGTTTCGACCAGTTCGTCGACGACTGCCGTATCGTGATGGGTGGCGTGGGGAATCGTCTGTGCGGACTGCTGCATCTGGTTGCCGATTGTCCGGCGAACTCCGCGGTACGGCTCTCGGTTCTGACCGCGCCCTCCGCCGTCGACTCGACCGTTGTTTCGCCCGCCTCGGCTGTTGTCTGCTCGGCTTCGACTGTCTCGGTGGTGCCATCGCCAGCCTGTGCGCTCGCTTCCTGTGCGCTGACGTATCGCTCGATATCCTCCGGTTCGACAACTGCCTCGCCGTCACGCTCTTTCTCTGTCGGAACCTCGTCGATGTCGACGCCTGCTTCCCGCGCCGCGTGTCTGGTGGCCGGCACCGCGAGCGTCCGGTCACGGCCGGCGGCCTCCGCCGAGGCCGTCGCACCGTCATCGCTCCGTCGCCGGGTCGCAGACTTTCGTTCGCCGTCTCCTCGGCGAGACACGGCGGATTTCCGCTCACTGGGCGCTTCGTCCGGTTCGTCGGCCGCCTCGGCAGCAGCACGGACATCGCCTTCGGTGACCCGGCCGCTCGGTCCGCTGCCTTCGACGGCAGCAATCTCGACGCCGAGTTCGCGGGCGAGTCGGCGGACGTTCGGCGGTGCGAACACCCGACCCTCTGCGACGGGCGCTTCGCCGTCAGTCGTCGCGTCGGCGGCGGCTGCCGGTTCTGCAGCAGCGGCCTCCTCGGCCGGTTCTTGCGCTGGTTCTGCCTCGCCTTCCCCGCCAGCCTCGACGGCTTCCGCTTCTCCGTCGGTGTCGATTGTGACGACGACACTCCCGACGGGAACCACATCGCCGGCCTCGGCGTGCAGTTCTCGAATCGTCCCGGCAACGGGAGAGGGCAGGTCGACGACTGCCTTGTCCGTCTCGATCTCTGCGAGCACCTCGTCTTCGGCTACGTGGTCGCCGACGTCGACGTGCCAGGCGACGATTTCGCCCTCGGCAACGCCTTCGCCAACATCGGGCAGTTCGTACTCGAACGGCATGGGTCAGAACTCCACCGTCTCCCGGATACCGTCTTTGATCCGCGCCGGCTCTGGCATGTAGTAATCCTCGACCGAGTACAGCGGGAAAGGCACGTCGAAGCCAGTTACGCGGGTGATCGGTGCCTCCTGGTACAGCAGGACATCCTCCTGAATCGTGGCGGTGATTTCGCCAGCGAGCCCGCCGGTTTTCGGCGCTTCGTGGACGACCACGCCGCGACCTGTCTTCTTGAAGGACTCCTTGATCGCTTCCTCGTCGAGCGGTGAGAGCGTCCGCAGGTCGATGACCTCGCAGTCGATTCCCTCCTCGGCGAGGTCCTCGGCCGCTTCCATCGTCGGCCGCGTCATCGCACCCCACGTGTAGACCGACACGTCGCTTCCCTCGCGCCGAACTGCGGCCTCGCCGAGTTCGACGGTGTAGCTCTCCTCGGGCACGTCGCCACGGAACGCCCGGTAGATGAGCTTCGGTTCGAGGAAAATCACTGGGTCGGGGTCGCGAATCGCCGCGGTCAGCAGTCCCTTGGTGTCGTACGGCGTCGAGGGAACGACCACCTTCAGACCGGGCTGGTGGACGAAAAACGCCTCCGTCGACTCGGAGTGGTGTTCCGGGGCGCGGATGCCGCCGCCGTAGGGCGCTCGGATGACCATTGGACAGGACAACCGTCCGTTCGAGCGGGCTCGGAGACGGGCGGCGTGGCTGACAATCTGGTCGAACGCGGGGTAGATGAACCCCATGAACTGAATCTCTGGGACCGGGCGCATCCCGTAGGATGCCATCCCGATTGCCGTGCCGACGATACCCGATTCCGCAAGCGGTGTGTCGACAACTCGGTCAGGGAACTCCTCCATCAGTCCCTGCGTGGCGCGGAAGACGCCGCCGTTCTCGCCAACATCTTCTCCCATAACGATGACGTCGTCGTCTTGGTCCATCTCTACATACAATCCGTCTCGTACTGCCTGCACGAGTGTCAGGCTCTGTGTTTGAACTTGTTGGCTCATTCCTGTAGTGCCTCCTCACCGTGGCGACTGCGCAGTCGGTTGAGATATGCGAGTTGCTCTTCGAGTCGCTCCGGCATATCCGCGTAGACGTTTTCGAACATCGTTTCTGGGTCGGGACGGGGCGCTTGCTCTGCCCGGTCGATTGCGTCTGCAACTGTGGCTTCGATTTCACTCTCGATGGTCGTGATCCGCTCGTCGTCGAGTATCTCCTGGTCGCGCAAGAACGCTTCCAACCGTGGAATTGGGTCGCGTTTGCGCCACTTCTCGACCTCTGCTTCGTCGCGGTAGACGGAGGGGTCGTCCGCCGTCGTGTGCGCACCGAAGCGATACTGAACGGCCTCGATCATCGTCGGGCGCGTCGCCCGGCCAATCTCCTCGTCAGCCTCACCGGGGTTTCTGGCCTTTTTGAGCGCTTCTTTGGTCACCTGATAGACCGCAAGTGGGTCCATCCCGTCGACCTGCACTCCCTCGAAGCCGTAGGCGTGAGCCTTCTGTGCGAGTGTCGCGCTCGCGGATTGTTTCTCTCGTGGGACTGAAATCGCCCACTGGTTGTTGTTACAGAAGAAGACGGCGGGCACGTCGAAGACGCCAGCGAAGTTCATTCCTTCGTGGAAATCGCCCTCCGAGGTCGCGCCGTCCCCGAAGTAACAGAGGAAGGCCCGGTCTTCGTCCTGCAGTTTCGAGGCCCACGCTGCGCCGGTCGCGTGCGGGAGTTGTGTCGCGATGGGCACCGCCTCCGTGAACATGTTCACGTCCGACGGTGGGGCCTTGTAATCCTCACTGCCCATCCAGTACAGCAGAATCTCCGACAGCGGCCACCCCCGAACGTAGCCGACGACGTGCTCGCGATAACTGGGAAAGACCCAGTCTTCGTCGGCGAGTGCGAGCGCGCTGCCGACCTGTGCGGCCTCCTGGCCCGACATCGGCGGATACGTTCCCATCCGTCCCTGTCGCTGGAGGCTGACCGCTCGTTTGTCGAAGTGCCGCCCCAGTTTCATCGTCCGATACATCTCGACCAGCGTCGATTCGTCGATATCTGGCACCGTCTCCCCCTCCACGACGGTGCCGTCCGTGTCGAGTATCTGTACGCGGTCACCTGGATCGCGCTGTAAGACGCTCACGAAAAAGTCCACCTCACTGCGAGTAGCATATCTGACCCTTCAAAGCCCGGTGGCTTATTGTTTTCGTGGGCACGAGCGAAACTGCACAAGCAAAAACTGCCTCAGACCCGTCGTGTGAGGTGGTCTCGAACAACACGCTGGCACTCCCCGCAGAGCGCTTCGAGTCGACTCGTCGTTTCGAGTACTGGATACTCGACCGGGAAATC
>JAQCNR010000099.1 GCA_028274925.1 Halovenus sp. | reverse complement strand
GGTAAGCACCGTTTTCCGGCAGTAGGACTCCTCAAGTGGGCACACCTCGCCGGGTTGGAGCAGCTCGTGGTCGCCGATAGACTCGACGATGCGTTGCTCGTCCTCGACAATTTTACTGACAAATCCGTAGGGAAGATTCAGATACTCTGTGCCGACGCGGAGGAGGCGCCGTCGTTTGTCCTCGAACGAAGACTCCTGGTCGGCGGCCAGTTCGTACAGCGATTCGAGTTCGTCGATGGTCTCGCGGAGTTCAGTTTCGATATCGCGCTCGTGGGAAATATCCTGGAAGTAGATGACCATCCCGGTCTCAGAGGGGTAGGCCCGGATTTCGAGAAACTTCTCCAGTGGCTCGTAGTACGTCTCTGTCGTGAACGTCTCGCCAGTCTCGGCAGCCTCCCGGTAGCCGGCCTCGATATCGGTCCCGACGACGCCCGGGAAGGCGTCCCACAGCGTCGTGCCAAGGAGGTCACTACGGCTTCGGTCTGTGAGTTCGAGCGCGTGCTCGTTGGCGTAGGTAAACTCCCAGTCAGCGTCGAGCACACAGACCGCGTCGGACATGTGGTCGAAGACTGGTTCGCGGGCAGAGCCGAGTTGAACCTCCGAGATGTCACGACAGTACAGTGCAGTCCCGAGCCGTTGCTCGTCGCCAAGCGGAACGATGTGCTGTTCGAGGACACGACCATCGGCGAGCGTGAGTTCTGTTCGCCGTGGCTCTGTCAGCGACAGCGCATCTGTGAAGGCCTGCTCGAAGCCCGCAGTCTCCCTGACGGCATCAGAGAGCATCCGCTGAACGAGGTCAAACTCGGCGCCGTCGAGCGTTGACGCGTCGATACCCCACAGCGTGGGAAACCGGTCGTTGTAGGTCAACACCGACCCCTCGGGGCCAACGACGAGAACGCCATCAGGTGCAGTGTCGAACACCGCATCAAGAAGCTCGTCGTGTGGCTGTTCAGCCACGCGGCCGCGGTCGCTGGTCGGCGGAAGGACGTAGGCCGCGCCGTTCTCGTCACGCCAGTCGAGTTCTCGTGCAGTGACGGACACCGACACTGACCCCGCTTCCAGGTCGAGCGTGCTCAGCCGCCGGTCGCCCGACTCGACGGCCTCGATCGTCGAGTCAGCCAACGCGAGCAGTTCGTCGACTGGGCGACCAACGGGAGACTGGTCGAACAAGGTGCGGCCAGCCTCGTTGGCGTAGACACAGTCGCCCTCGACGCTGATGAGAACCGGGTCAGCCGCCGGTTCGAGGGTAGTTTCGGCGTGGTCTGTCGTCGTGGTCGTGACTCGGGATTGCCGGTCTGCCTGGACAGCCGACAACAGGCGTGTGGCGAGGTGGTCGTACTGGTCGGTTCCACTCGTCTGTTCGACGTAATCGGTTACGCCGGCCGTAATCGCCTCGCTTGCCACCGACTCCGAACCACGTCCGGCGAGCAGAATGAAGGGGAGTTCTGGATGGGTCGCGCGAACACCCTCCAACAACACGATGCCATCCGCTCCCGCTTCTAGCTGGTACTCGCTGACAATGCAGTCGAGGTTGTGCTCCTGGAGGGCGTCGAAGGCAGCGGTCACTGTCGTCGCCGTCGTTACTTCGATTCGGTTGCTGGCGCGTTCCAGACAGGCGGCGGTGAGTTTTGCCATGCCGGGGTCGCTCGCAACACAGAGAACAGTGACAGCGTGGTCGCTCGTATCCGGTTCTTCTGTTGCCCGTGTCATATCACCGCATTCTGTACGGTGGAATACAAGTCTTGCTCCCGAGAGACTAGGGCTTACGGGGCAACGCCGACGGTCAGTAACGTCCCCCACCGACGATAGCGGTCGACCATCGCCTCTCGACTCTCCCAGTTATCGGTCGGAAAGGCCTCGGCGGGCGGAATTTCCGTCTCTTCGTCGGAAATCGTGTCCTGTTCGGCAACGTGTAGCCCACCCTCGCGGAATGCCTCGCGGTACTGCGTGCGGTCCCACAGCAGCATCTCGATGTCGATGTTCTCCTGCCAACCGTGGGTGTGCGTGGACTCCTCGAAGTAGTTGACCGCGCAGTAGAAGGTGCCGCCGGGACGAAGAATACGACAGAGTTCTTCGAGGACGGTACTGGGCTCTTGGGAGTAGTAAAATGCCTCCATACTCCAGACGTGGTCGATGCTGTTGGTCGACAGCGGCAACTGGTGAAAGTCGCCCTGCAGGAAGCCAATCGTTGGGTCGTCAGTGTACTCGCGGGCGTTGTGCACCATCTCCGGTGAGCCGTCGAGTCCAAGCGACGGGCCAGTGTCGTGTGTCTCCCGCAGTGCTCGCAGTGCGTAGCCCGACCCAGTGCCCAGGTCGAGCACCCGGTCACCGGGTTCGACCGGCATCCGGGCGAGTGCGTGTTTGGCTGTGTGCCAGTGTCGGTCCTCCATCCCGCGGTCCTTGCCCGACTGGGCCCAGGAGTCGAACTCCTCTTGAACGCTCATACCGACGACAGGGGCCCCACTGTCATACTCCTTATCGATCCCACTCGTCGCTCGGTTCGCGTCGGAACTCCTCGTCGTCATCCTCGTCGATAACGTCGGGGTCGTTGCCACGAGCGAGTCGAGTGTCGTCAGCGCGATTCTCGTGAATGTTGAACACGCTGTCGGTGTACATGTCGCGGTCAGGGTCTGGCGTGCGCTCGTCGCGCTCGAACAGGTAGGCAAAAAAGCCAAAAAACGGGACGAGAAACGAGATGAGCGCCCACTTGTAGGGGTTCATCCCGTAGTTGGGGGCGTCGACGTAGGCAAAGCCAGCACAGAACGCGAGCAGCAGGATGGGAATCGCGACCATCGCCGCGATCAGTACTGGGCCGGGCGCCATACTATATTGTTGGCCCGAACGCACATAACCGTTCAGCCTCGTGGCAGTCACGTGCATCGAAGCGCTTTTAGCCGTCCCTGCGGAAGCCGGTCCCATGGTTGAGAAGGAGACCGGAGCGCAACTACTCGCGGCGCTTGTTGCGATCGGTCTGTTCGTCGCCGGACTGATTGTCCTGAGCCAGCAGTACGGGGAGCAGGTCAACGGCACAGTTGAACTCTCCCCGACGGGAGGGATTGCTCTCGTCGTGTTTATTGCGGTGTTTATCGTCGCAATGCCGGTGTTTGGCTATCTCGTCGAACGACGAGATTTCGACTCGGACTAACGGTCAGGATTCGGAGGCTGCCTCGTCCTGTTCGCGCCAGTCAATCAGTTCATCTTCGTCTGCGTCATCGAGTTTTGCCTCGTAGTACGACAGCGGATGTGAAATCTGTTCACAGAGGTTATCCTTGTTCACACAGTCACCGTAGGACTGCATCGTCGAGCAGGCTGGCGGTGAGTACTGTGTTGGGCTGGTTTTCCCGCGGATGTGGTCGACCTGGTAGCGGGTTGCCTCCTCGCCGAAGCCAGGGTTGACCTCGAAGAGGTCGACAATCTCGTCAGTCGTCAGGCCAATCGTCGTCAGGAAGGTTGCAATCGCAAACCGCGAGTGGTGTTCGAGATGTTCGCCCTTCTGAATCTGGTCGAGCAGGGCGCTCATACACGGCGGGAACAGGTCCGGGACGACAGTGTCGATGTCGCGTGTGAGGTCGAGATCAGCAAGTCGTTCCTCGATGCGCTCGCGTTCGGCTTCGAGGTGAGTCGCTATCGCCTCGGGCACTCCAAGCGGGAGCCCATTTGCGACCCGCTGTTCGATTGCCTGCTCGATCAGCGCGAGCAGTTCCACTTCGGTAAGTTCGACCTCGCCGTCCTGAAGTGGGCGGTTGACAAGTCGCCACTGGTCGTCGCGCTTGTCGCTGGCGTATGTCAGATAGGTGCCGACGCCGACAGCGTAGCCCTCGGCTGTTTCTCGGACTGTCTCACGCATCCCGAACTCCGTGAGCAACGTCTGAATCGTCAGTCGCTCGCGGTCCCGGCTCTTCAGGTCGTCACCCTCGGTGAAGGCCGCCTGGAGGCGTTCGTGGGCCGTGGCCGCCTCCGCGGCGGCGTACTTCCGGGTGAGGATGTGCTGGTCGACCAGCGAGACGAGGACACGGGCAACGGGATAGGAGAGGAGTTCGACGCGGTCCCGGCGGTGGGTGTCGCCGACCCGGCCCGAGTCGAGCGCCGTCTCGATGCGGTCGAGCGCGCGGGCTAACACCGCCTCGTCACTGCGGACGACGCGGGCAAGGTCGACATCCGCGGCCTCGACAGCCTCGCGTGCGGCGTCGAGAAACGTGTACCGGGCGTGCAACGGCTTCATCGACAGGCCGTTGGAGGGGCGTGTGGAAAAAGCCCCCGTTCGCGCGATTATCAGTTTTTGTTGTTCGGGCGAACCACATTTACCGTCGCCGTTGCTACCAGCAGCTAT
>JAQCNR010000094.1 GCA_028274925.1 Halovenus sp. | reverse complement strand
ACCGTCTCGCCCTCACGGTAGATTTCGAGTTTCAGTTTGATCGGGCCGTTACCCATTCCGTCGTCGTCGACGTAATCGACGAAGGTGTAGCGCTCGCCCTCGGGGATGAACTCGTGGATGAGGTCGATCATCCCGTCACGAGTCCGGTCGAGGATGGCGTCACAGGCTTCCAGATAGGTCTCCTTGCCGAAGCGGTCACAGAGTTCGTGAATCCGCTTCTCGGCGGCTTTGGTCCCTGCCGCGAGTGCCTTGATATCGGCCTCGGCGTGTTCGGGCAGGCGAGTGTTGTGTGCGAACGTCTGCAGGAGTTCGTCGTCGAACTCCCCGGCCTTGTACAACTTGACCGGCGGGAGACGCATTCCCTCCTCGAAGATTGTCCGGGCCTGCACTGGCATACTGCCCGGTGTCTTGCCGCCGACGTCCATCAGGTTGCCCCACTGGCTGGAATAGCCCACCATGTCGCCCTCGTAGAAGATAGGCCGCAGTAGGAGCATATCTGGCGTGTGCGAGACGGCACCCGCACAGGCGTAGGGGTCGTTGGTGGCGATTACGTCACCATCTTCGAGCTCATCGCGCTCGAACGGCGAGTTCTCGATAATCTCGTCGATGGCCGACCCGAACTGGCCCATCACCATCCGGCCCTCGGGGTCGGCAATCAGCGGGAACTGGTCAGATTGCTCGCGGATCACAGGACTAATCGCCGTCGTTTCGACAACGCGGTCCATCTCGTCGCGGGTGTTCGCGAGTGTGCTCTCGATGATGTCGAGTGTCGTTCGGTCAATATCGTGGTCGCCGACGAAGTCGGGTGTGTCAGTGCTCATTGGTCCTCACCTCGTTCGATTTCGATGTTGCCATAGCGGTCGATTGTCGCGGCGTGGTCTGGCTGGACGACCACCGTCGAGTCGTCGCCGGTGACGATTGCTGGCCCGGCGAGTTCGTGACCCGGGCGCAGTGCCGTCCGGTCGTAGGTTGGCGTATCGTAGTACTCGCCGTCGAAGTACACCTCCGTCTGCTCGACTTCGGCAGCCGAGGGGTCTGTCCCAGCCATCTCGGACTCTTCGATAGTCACGCCTTCGAGCAGACCTTTCCCGATAACTCGCAGATTCGCAATTTCGAGCGGTGCGTCGAGCGAGAAGCCAAATCGGCGGTCGTGGCGGTCTTCGAAGTCGGCCTTAATTTCCGCGAGTCCAGTCTCGGTCAGGTTCTCCACATCGACCGGAATCGACATCTGGATATCCTGCCGGTAGTACCGACACTCTGCGAAGTACTCGAAGGCACGGTCTGACTCGGGGACACCCTCACCAGCCAGCCACTCGTCGGCCTCCGCTTCCAGTGTCTTCAACTCGTCGTGGACAGCTGCGCCGTCGACATCCTGGTCGGTCTGCAGGTAGGTCTCGCTAAACTCGTTTTGGATGTCCGAGGTGAGGAAGCCGAACGCAGACATCACGCCCGGCCCCGGCGGGATGATCAGTGGGTACGCACCCATGATATCTGCCAGCGCGTTGGCGTGCATCGGCCCAGCGCCGCCGAAGGCGACTAACCCGAACTCTCGGGGGTCGTAGCCACGCTCGACTGACACCACCCGCAGCGCGCCGTGCATATTCTCGTTGACGATGTCGAGAATCGCCTGTGCGGCCTCCTCGACTGTGCTGTTGCGCTCCTCGGCAACTGTCGCGACTGCTTCGTGGGCAGCCTCGCGGTCCAGTTCCATCTTCCCGCCCAGTTCGACTGACGGCGGGATGCGACCGAGGACGACGTTCGCGTCAGTGACGGTTGGCTGTTCGCCGCCCTGTCCGTACGAGGCCGGGCCGGGGTCTGCGCCGGCGCTCTCGGGACCGACCTGCAACGACCCGCTCAACTGGACGCGAGCGATCGAGCCACCGCCGGCACCGACCGTATTCACGTCCACGGAGCGTGATTTGAACTCCCGATAGCCGACCTTCGTCTGGCGACTCGTTTCCGGAGTGCCGTCCTCGACGAGGGAGACGTCTGTCGACGTGCCACCCATATCGAGTGTCAGCACGTCGGGAACACCTTTCTTGTCGGCGATGGTCGCCGCGCCGACGACACCGCCGCTGGGGCCGGACAGCGCCAGATCCACCGGTCGGTCTTTGGCCGCGGCCGAACTCATCAGCCCCCCGTCTGACCGGACGACGTTCATCGTCGCCTCTGAGCCAATTGCCGCCAGCGAGTCGTCGAGGTCATCGAGATAGTTGATAACCGTCGGCCGCGCGTAGTCGTTGATGACCGTCGTCAGCGTTCGCTCGTATTCACCGTACTCCGGGACGATTTCCGAGGAGATTGAAACGGGGAGGTCCGGCGCTTCTTCCTCGATGATCTCTCGCACCCGCTGCTCGTGGGTGGGGTTGAGATAGGAGTTCAACAGCGCAACCGTCACCGACTCGACGCCGGCCGCTTCGAGGTCCTGCACGGCCTCCCTGACGGCGGCTTCGTCGAGCGGTTCGGTCTCCTCGCCGTCTGGTGAACTAATCGTCTCCCCGATACCGCGTGTGTCGACAAGGTCTGCCAGTGGGTCTGGCTTCTCCATATCCATCCAGCCGTACAGCGGTCCGGGCGTCCACGCCCGCGCCAGATGCAGGACATCCTCGTGGCCGGCCGTGGTGAGCAACCCGACCCGCGACCCTGTCTCTTCGAGCAACATGTTCGTGACGACTGTCGTCCCGTGAAAGAGCAGGTCGAGGTCTCCCACCGTTGTGCCTGCCTTCTCGACTGCCTCCCCCACGCCCTCGATCACTCCTTCTGAGGGGTTCGACGGCGTCGAAAGCACCTTGTCGACGGTCAGTTCGTGTGTCTCCTGGTCGAAGACGATGACGTCGGTAAACGTGCCACCGACGTCGACACCGAGATTGTGTGTCATGCTATATCTTACCGTATAGCAACACGACCGAAGTGTGCCTAAGAGTACTCCCAACACCTGTTGGCTGTATATATATCACCACTCCGCCGAGTGCTCTCTTCACTCGCGCTGGCCTCGGGCTGTACCTTGTGGAAACGCTGAAATGCCGGTCCGACCTACCCACGTGCATGTCGGTGCTGGCGGACTTTACCGCGCGCTTTGTGGCCGACTCCGACGATATCGAGACGCCCACGCCGGGCCGTCTCGTTCTCCGGCGTGACCAACTTGTGCTGGTCGCGAGCGAGGACGACCAGCTGACAATACCGCTGTCGTCGGTGTTTGACGTCCGGACTGATACGGTCCCCAAGGTGTTCGACCCGTTGCCCGGCACGCCAGTCACCATCGCCGTCGACCGGATGGGCGAGAAAGAAGTCGTCCTCGTTGCGGGTGACGAATCGGATATCCGGAAGTTCACCGCGATTCTGTTCAAAGCGTTGCTCAACGGCACTCACGCCACACTCGAACACCCGGCCAAACTCGGCGGGCGCGTCCTCGATACCACTGCCCGTGACAGCATTCTCGGCGTCGAGGCAGGCGGGCTGAGCTTCGAGACTGGCGACGGCCCGGTACCGATTGCACTGGACAGCGTCATCGACTTCAGCCGCGAGCCTCGTACAGTCGACGGCCAGCAACGACCGGCTGTCGTTGTCGACCACGTTCGCAACGGTGACACGCTGACGACGGTGGCCTCGACAGAGACAACCCGTACGCTCTCCGTGCTGGGGCGGTATCTCCGCCGAGAGTACGACACACAGATGCAATCGTTGCGAGAGCTGTCACTCTCGGACGCAGAGACGGCACTGCTGACGACGCTGTACTCGACCGGCGACCACTCCGTCTCGCTTGCGTCAGTCCTCGGCACCGAGCCCAAACGGGTCAAACAACTGCTGCAAGCACTTCACGAGAAGGGTCTGATTGAATCACACGACGGCTCGCCCGTCCTCACCTCGAAAGGACAAATCGTCGTTACACAGTATCTCGAACGTGTCAACGCCTGATAGTGGTGTTTGGGGCCGTCTGCCGTCCCTCCTGATTACGTCGCTGTTCGGACATCTTAGAGTATTACAAAAATTGAAGTATTACTATTTATTACCTATTACCTATGAGCGAGACAGACGAAGAGGGAACGACCGTCACCGTCACGAGCAAGGGGCAGGCGACGATTCCCAAGGAGTTTCGAGACAAACTCCACATCGACACACCGGGCCGGGTCCGGTTTGTCGAGAACGAACAGGGTGAGGTCGTGATTCGACCCGTTGAGCGACCGTCCGAACTCCGGGGAGCACTCGCATCCGAGGGAGACAGCGACCAGTCAGCAACCGAACTCCTCCGTGACCAGCGAGAGCGAGACGAACGGACGACCAACGACCGGCACGGACTCTCAGAGCAGGAATGACCGTCGTCTTCGACGCCGAACCGCTGCTAGCCTTTTCGTTCGATGAACGAGGTGCCCGCGAGGTCGAGGACTGGCTTGACCGCGTCTACGACGGACAACGCAGTGGCTACATCTCCACACTCAACCTCGCCGAGTTTCGGTACGTCGCCGCTCGAAAGACGTCCCCAGAGCGGGCTGACGCTCACATCGATACCCTCCGGGATATGGGTGTGACCGAGTACGACATCGATAGGCTGTGGACAGACGCCTCGGACCTGAAAGCGACGTACAGCCCTGCAATCGGCGATGCGTACGCAATCGCCACCGCGAAAGACATCGACGACGATGCTGAGCACGACACGACACTCCTCGTCGGTGCCGACGACGACTCCGACGGGGTCGAGGACCACGCAGACTTCGCACACCTCATCGAACGCTTCCGAAACGACTCTGCCTGACCCGCAGACGGTCGCTCAGCCGAGCCGTGGGTCTTTGTCACATGCCGGCCTGTCTCAATACGAGGGGGGAATGTTCACCGCAACGATTCACTTCACACAGGACCGCGAGTGCATCCTCCGGCGACTGACTGCGGACCTGCCTGAGCCCGTGCCAATCGAAATCGAGGAGTTGCAGGATGGACTCGTCACCTTCGTCATCCGGTCAGGGGCACACACGGAGCGATTTCTCGACGAACTCGACGCCGCCGACCACGTCGAACACGTCGCCCGTCTCGACGCCGACCACCTACTTGTCACGAAACCATCCTGTGGGGCCTACTCTGCAATTTACCAGAACCACGGCACACTGCGGCGGTCGAACACTGTCTCTGGCCGCCAGCGGGAGTACCACGTCCTCGTGTTCCGCCGACAGGACCTCAAATCGATCATCGCAGACATGGAGGAGTTCGGCACCGTCACGCTTGGAACGCTCACCGAATTCGACGGGCGGACCGACTCGCGGGTCACCGACCGCCAGCGAGAGGTCGTGCTCGAAGCGCTCTCGCGGGGCTACTACGACTGGCCGCGGGAGATTACCAGCGAACAGTTGGCCGACGAACTGGACATTAGCCGGGCAACGCTGCACGAACATCTGCGGAAAGCCGAACGGGCGCTGCTCTCGTCGGTGCTGACGGAACAGCGCACGCCCGTTGTGCCCGACCGAAACGATTAATCCGGCGACTCACACAGTAGAGATGTGCGAGTCGAAAACTCCTTCCTCGGGGCTGAGGGCATCGGCGAAACCATCGAACGCCGTCTCTGGACACAGGGAATCACCCACTGGGAGCGGTTCGACCACGATTGCGAGGGCGTCGGACCAACCCGCGCCGAACGCATCGAATCGTTCATTCAGGGGGGTCGCGAAGCGATTGCCGACGACGACGTGCGCTACTTCGACGAGGCCTTTCCGACCGGGTCGCGCTGGCGACTCTACGAGACGTTCCCCGACCAGGCGTGCTTTTTCGATATCGAGACGACGGGACTGGACAAACGGTCCAGTGTCGTGACGACCGTCTCGCTCCATCAGGACGGCCAGACCGAGACGCTGGTGCGCGGCGACGACCTGACGCGAGACGACCTCCTCGGTGCCTTCGAGGATGCCGGCCTGCTCGTCACGTTCAACGGCGCACGCTTCGACATTCCTTTCCTCGAATACAACTTTGACATCGACCTCGACATACCTCATCTCGACCTGATGCCGACCTGCCGAAAGGTAGGCCTGTCGGGTGGATTGAGCGCAATCGAACACGACCTCGGTATTGGCCGAGAGTTGCCAGATGTCGACGGCCGCGAGGCTGTCAGGCTGTGGCACGAACACGAACGAGGGGCCGACGGCGCGATTGAGCGACTCATCGAGTACAACCAGGAAGACACCGAGAATATGGTGCCCGTCTTGGAGCAGGTTGTCGACAAACTCGACCGAGACGTTGTTCCGGCTGAGTCGCCGCTGGCCGGGAACTGAGCACCGAGACTCCGGGTTTCGAGAGCGACACCAGAACGGTTAACCCTGTCTCAGCCTACACATAGCTATGAGACGGCGAGCATTTTTGGGGCTTGGCGCTGCTGCTGGCCTGACGCCAGTTGCCGGCTGTCTGGCCGTCGGTTCGTCCCCGCAAGAACCCGAGCCGTCGATCCCGTGGCGCCGCGACGGCGAGGTTTACCATCCGGGCCACGAGGTCGGAATGCAGATGATCGGGATGGCCCAAGAGGGTGACCTGACTGTTGCCCTCTCGTACTCCTACCCCGACCGCTTCTGGACGATTTCAGGCGGCCGCCGAAACCGGGTCGGTCTCGAAGACAAATCGAGTTCGATTCACCTGATGGCGTCGATCTGGAACACCGAAACGGAGACTGTCTTTCCAGTCGCATCGGGGCTCCGCGTCCGGGTCGAACACCCCAACGACGAGGTCACACAGCGCGCGATGTGGCCGATGCTCACCCAGAACATGGGCTTTCACTTCGGTGATAATATCCTGATTCCGGAGTGGGGCACACACAGGATAACCGTCGATATCGGCTCGCCAGCGCTGCAACCAGCGGGCCGATTGCAGGGGAGTTTCGAGGGAACAGACGCGGTTACCTTCGATGTCAATCTTCAACTGTCGAAGCGCAACCGTATCGCGGTTGACCGACAATCCCAGCAGCGCGGTGACCACGCTGCTGTGTCACCGATGGATATGCCCCGGCATCCCCTTTCGTTTGCGCCGTGGCCGAACGAGATGCCCGGTCGTTTGCTCGGGCGAGACACCAGCGGTGACGGCGTCTTTCTGGTCTTTCTGGAAGAGTCCTCGCTCGTGGTATCGCCGCGAACGCCGTTCAACCGGTTCGTCCTTCCGTTGATGTCGCTGTCTGCCCGAGTCGAGCGCAACGGAGAAACGGTTTCGGAGGGCCGACTGACGCCAGCAATCGACGCCACACGCCAGTATCACTATCGAGGGTCAGCCGAGGCCATCCAATCTGGGGATATACTCACAATCAGTGTCGATGCGCCGCCACAGACCGCGCGGCACATCGGCTACGAGTCTGCATTTTTGGAGATGCCAGACGTGACCGTCACGGTCTGACTCAGACGCCCGGCAACGCTCGTTTCGAACGTGGCGGCACGAGGAAGTTCCCGCGTCGGACGACGAAAATATACTGTAACAACCCATTGTTGAGTCGCTGGCCCACGCCGTCGATATCCTCGCCGGCCATCGCCTGTCGAACGCGGACGTAGTCGTCGATTTCCCGCTGGTGTGCAAGGAAGTGCAACCCGGGAACGTCGCGGTCTGTCGTGTTGAAATCACGGCGTAACAGTGGCGCAGTACCATCGTCGTCACGGGCGCGGGCTGCTTTCTGTGCGTGGCCGACGACGCCCTCTGTTCGGGCGTCTTCGGCTGTATCCTCCGCAGTCTCCCTCGCCCCTGTCACCGACCCGATTTTCTCGCCAGTGTCGCCGACGCTGCCGTCCGCTGCGTGTTGTGGGCTGAACGTCTTCGCCACCCGGAGCCAGTGGTCTTCCTGTGAAAACCACGTCTGCAACTGGATGTCGAGCGTCTCGACGTGGGTGGTGGTGCCGCCGGCGTACGGTCCCGACTGGAGTGTCACGCGGTCCTCCGGGGCCTGACTCGACTGAAAACCCGAATCGAACCCCATGAACGCTGGCGTGTCTTCGGGCATCGCTTCGGGTGCGCCGCCAACCTCGTCAGCGAACTTTGCGGGGAGTCCGGGCCCGAGAAAGCCCGTCCGGCGTGGCTCGGTCCGCTCGAACATATCGTCGAGTGTCGCTGCCATCTCGACACCATTCGGTCTGGCAATCTCGCCAAACAGCGCCTCTTCGGCTTCGAGTACGACGTCTGGGTTGTCGCTGGCGAGGTGGACCAGTCCGTCGAACTCGTCGAAAACAGGGTCTTCGATGCTCGT
>JAQCNR010000091.1 GCA_028274925.1 Halovenus sp. | reverse complement strand
GTCGACGACGCCGATGACCTGCTCGGTGTCGGCGCCGAACCCGCGGGCGACTGCCTCGGCGGCCGCCTTCGAGACGGCATACGAGCCGTAGCCCGGGTACGGTTCGCGGGCGACAGAGCCCGAAGCGACCAGAATCCGTGCCTCCGGCGAGAGGTGTGGAATCGCCTCCCGAATCGTGGCGAAGGCACCGCGGGCGTTCGTCCGCATGTGGTCGTCGAAAGCGGAGTAGCTCTCCTCGGTCAGCGGCGTCGACCCGGCTTCGCCGTGGTAAACCGCGGCGTTGGCGACGACATGGTCGATTTCTCCGCCGAGTTCGGCGGCCATCTGCATCAGTCGCTCGACGTCGAACTCGTCGCGGACGTCCGCCCGGACTGCCGTGGCGTCGCCGCCGGCGGCGTCGATTTCCTCGGCGACTGTTTCGATTCCGTCCTTGCTGCGTGCACAGACGACGACGTGTGCGCCGGCCGCCGCGAAGGCCTCTGCGACGGCCTTCCCGATTCCCCGACTCGCTCCTGTAACGACGGCTGTGTCTCCGTCCATACACCGCCGTTCGGGGAGTCGAGACTTAATTCCAGCCCTGGACCACTAGTCTGGTTTGGACTCTCGGCCGTCGAACAGGAGTGCCCTCACTCGTACCGGAGGGCGTCGATTGGGTCCACCCGGGCGGCTCGCCAGGCGGGGTACAGTCCCGCGACAACGCCCGTCGCGATTCCCATCCCGGTTGCGAGGAGAATCCAGCCGAACGGAACCGTGAATCCGACCTCGGCGTACGCGGCGGCACCGAAGCCCACGAGCAAGCCAACCGGGATCCCGACAACAGCGCCTGCGAGTCCCAACAGCACCGATTCCGTGAGAAACAGCCCCATAATCTCCCGGTTGCGCGCGCCGTTTGCCTTCATAATCCCGATTTCCTTGGTTCGCTCGGTCACGCTGACCAGCATGATATTCGCGATGCCGAACGCGCCGACGAGCAACGCCAGCACACCGATACCGGTAACCAGTTGAATTACGTCGCCAAGCACTGTCTCGATACCGTCGACAATCTGGGCCGTCGACTGGACTGTCACTCCCTCCTCGACAATCTGTCCGGCGTCAGAGTCTTCCTCGAAGTACGTCTCGATTCGGTCCCGTGTTTCGCTCACATCGTTGGGATTGGCGACGACGGTCACCTGCCGGTAGGCGGCCTGCTCGACCCCCTGTGTGGGGGATTCGACCGTGTCACCGCGCTCGCGGTAGTGCGGTTCTGTCGGGACGTACACCTCGGCACTGAACCCGCCGAAGACGTTCAGCCCACCGCGTGCCTGGCTGACGATGCCGACAACGGTGAAGTTCTCTTGTTCGTTGCCGTAATCTATTTCCACGGTATCGTTCACCCCGACCGGAGACTCGAACGCGTTCGCGGCCGATTCGGTGAGGACAATCGACCCCGACTCACCCTGCTCGAAGGCGCTGCCGCTCGCAAAGTTCTCCTCGGGGAGCGCAGAGGGCGTCGTCGCGATGACACGCTGTGGTTCGGTCTGGTTTCGATAGTTCACCGAACTGGCATCGATTTCACCCCGCGGAATCACCGACTGGACACCGTCGATATCGGATAACTGCCCAACATCATACGTTGTCACGCCCGGCAGTGCGACGTTCCCGAGTTCGTCTGGCGAGGGCGGACTACCGCCGCCCGAGTTCTCGCTCGGGTCGAGTCCGACGTCGCCGGTCACGATCACGATTTCACTCGCGGCTGTGTCCTCGAACTCCCCGACGATATCGGTCTGGACACTCGTTCCGAAGCTGGCAAAGATGATGACTGTCGCAATACCGATAACGATTCCAACGGTCGTCAGCGCCGACCGAAGGCGATGACCCGCCAGCGACCGTCCCGCAATCCGGATGCCATCTTGCAGTTTCATTGCTCTGGCTGTGGTGTCGTCTGTTCGAGTGCCTCGATTTCCTCCACGACACCGTCTTTGATGTGGATGATTCGTTCTGCGTGTTCGGCGATTCGTCGCTCATGTGTGACGAGGACCACTGCGTTACCCCGCTCGTTCGCGTCCGCGAGAAGCCCCATTATCTCCTCGCCGGTCTCGGTGTCGACGTTCCCCGTCGGTTCGTCTGCGAGAATGAGGTCCGGCTCAGATGCGAGTGCCCTGGCGATTGCGACCCGCTGACGCTGTCCACCGCTCAACTCCTGTGGCA
>JAQCNR010000074.1 GCA_028274925.1 Halovenus sp. | reverse complement strand
CCTGCGTCGGTCAGGTGGTCACAGCGCTCGACGAACCGGTAGGGGTCGTCGACGCCAACGGAGGTGCCCGAGTCCGTCTTTTCCATATTGCGGATTGGGGGCGGTGGCGTTTAGTGATTGTGTGGGCGTACTGGTGAGAGTCCTGAGAGCGTTCGTATGTTTTCTGAGCGCCGTGTAGGATGGAGGGCGTACATTCAGCACCTGCAATTGACGTAAAGAACTCATACCAATGTAATCCGACAATCAACAGTCAAATTGAGAGTGTGTACGGGTTGAGAGGAGTTCAACAAGGCTCGTATCAATAAGCGTGCCCAGATTTTGCAAACCCTCCGCACACCACAGCAGAACCCTGCTCCTGCCTCAAGAGCAGGCGCTGGGGTGACCACCCAGAAATGTCCGACAAAATATTTACTAAATAGGATATAGAAGTATGCAATCTCATGACAACACGGCGTGATTTTCTCGGATGTCTGGCTGCCCCGTTACTGCTTTCAGGAACAGGAGCAGCACAGACCGAGGACCAGGAATTCTCTGAGCGGTGGCCACGGTATGGATACGACGTTGGCGCGACGAACTACGCCCCGTCGAACTCGGCACCGGGTGGAACCCTTAGAGAAGTGTGGACGACCACGCTCAAGCAGAGTCTGCACTGGCTGCCCGCCGTCGACGAGGAAGCACTCTACGTTCCCGAGGACGACGGCGCAATCCGCGAAGTCAGCAGAGTGACTGGCGATATCGGGTGGGTGTACGACGATGACGCGGCGAACTACCAGGTGACAGTCGCCGGTGACACCCTCTACGTTTGTGGGTTCAACGGGACTGCCCAGGGAGCGTTCGTGACGGCGCTTGATACGGCCGACGGGACCGAACGCTGGTACAACGAGTACACATACAGCCCGAACGGTCCACCGGTCGTCGTTGACGGAACGGTGTACGTCTCCACTGTCTACGCCGAGGGGCGGATTCACGCACTGGACACCGCAACCGGTACCCGCCGGTGGCGCTCGGAACTGGGCGTCTCGCTCTCGACGCCACCCTGCTACGAGGACGGCCGGCTATTCGTCTGCTCCCACGAGGGGACTGTACACGGCGTCGACGCGGGGACCGGCGAGGAACTGTGGGTCGCGCAGGCGGGCGAGGATATCTCGGCCGACCCGACAGTCGCTGACGGAACGGTGTACGTCTCCAGTCTCGATGGCTCTGTCTACGCGTTCGACGCAGCATCTGGCGACCAACTGTGGCGACACGAGACCCGAGGACTGGGTGCTGGCGCTGGACATTCGCCTGCGGTTGCAGGAAACGTGGCCTACGTCGGCGATCAAAATGGAGTCCTGTACGCACTCGCAACCGACACAGGCGACATCGAGTGGGAGGTCCAACTCGATGAGCGGATTTTCGCTGTCATCGTCACTGACGGCCTCGTCTACGTGCCAGCTGGCGACCTCCACGTGTTCGGTGTAGATGACCACACCAACCACTGGCGCTACGAGACCAGCGAGGACAAAAGGGTTCGCTCGCCGATAGTTGCCGACGAACGGGTCTACCTGCGGGTCGGGACGAACGAACTCCGCACCCTCGAAGCCGACCCACAAGCCGGTGACGACTCTGGCGACGGGGACGGCCAGGACTCCAACGACGGGGACGGGGCGGATGACGATGGAGGAGGGCAAGATACTGGCAACGAATCACAAGGAGGGACCGACCAGGGAGAGAGCGATTCCGAGGGGACCGACAACCGTGGGGACGGAACGATCGATTGGGAGCAGAACGCGCTCTTTGCGATTCCAGGTGTCGGGGCCGTGCTGTTCATTCTCGGCGTGCTCCGTCGTCGTCGGAAGGACGACGACGACGACGATGACCCTTAGCTCCTGATACGACGGCCCATCTTCGAGGACCGAACGAGAGCCAGTCCAGATGCCGGTCACATCGAAAATCCAAGATGGTGAACTACTATTCGTGATTGAAAATGACAGTGACGGAATTGATGAAAGTGAATTACGCGTTATTGCAAGTCATGAGCAGGTGCGCGGACTCGTGGATACTAAATGCAGTTCAGATTCGGAGACAGACTTTTTTCGCGAGCGTGTGAGATGTGGGTATGGCTGGAGAGTACGTCGTCCACGAGTCGTGGGTGCTGGCGTGACACCACCGACATAGCGAGACCACGATTTCGTGTGAGGGGTCGCCGTGTTCGACGGCGAAGCGACACTTTCCTGCGTCGGTCAGGTGGCCACAGCGCTCGACGAACCGGTAGGGGTCGTCGACGCCAACGGAGGTGCCCGAGTCCGTCTTTTCCATATTGCGGATTGGGGGCGGTGGCGTTTAGTGATTGTGTGGACTCACCGTTGAGACTCCTGAAAATTCGCATGGTTTCTGAGCACCGTGCAAGGTAGAGGGCGTGTATCCAGCATACTGGACAACTGCTGGCGTCTTGAGGTGCCGACCTGTGGAACGATGGACTGGTCGGCGGCTACGACAGCGGTTCAATTACGGATTTGGGCACCATCGAACGTCCGTGCAGACCCACCAAAACGGCGACAACCAGCCACCACGCACCCGAGCCGACGACGAGCGGGATCAGCAATATGCCATCCAGTGTGCCACCAGACCCCTGGAGAATGCTCCCAACGTTTAGTGCAGCGTGCATTACCACTGCCGGGATCACTCCGCCGTCGGTGACATTGACGAGCGCACCCAGAACAGTCGAAAAGCTAATGACAACCGTGAAATACTGCACCATAAACAGCGGCTCGAAGGTGAAATTTGGGTGGCCGAGAAACAAGGGCAGATGCCACGCCCACCAGAACACTCCGACCGCGAGACCCGCCGTCAGAACAGACATCTGCTCCTGGAACTCCGGTTGAAGAAATCCGCGCCATCCGAATTCCTCGACGCCACCCAGGAGAAAGACGTTGAGCAGGAAGAAGACGAAAAGTAGGTGGAGCGGGGCTGGCGGCGAGTAGCTCAGTGATCCGCCGCCGAGAGCAGCGATTACCGGTTGGATGTTATCGATGACTAACGGGAGGGCCACCACACCGAGGACCAACCACAGAGGGAATCGCCACTGGAACACCCGTCCGAGCCACTCCCGAAGCGGGACATTACTCGCCCAGGCGACGACTACCGCGCCCATCGGGAGCCCCCACTGTCGCGGGAACGTGTTGATGTAAATTGGCAACGAGCTCCACCAGCCGAACCAATAATACACCGCGTCCACTGTCAACGTCCAGCCGAACGTAACAAGAAGGAAAGCGGGAATCCGGTGCCGGGCAATAAATGACCGCAAATTGTCCGTTCTGGTGCGCATTTGCTTCTCACCGGACCGTTCTATTGTCCCTTTACATAAATTTTATTTAATATAACGGCGTTCACGACCGGGCGTCTGAAACGCGTCTTTCTCTTCCCCGGACTTTTGAGAATCCGCAGTGATCGGACTACCGGCTCTCCAGGTGAATTCAGTAGGTGCCGGGCAAATGAAACGAGACTGCCACGGTGTACCGAACTCTATATCCTGCACAGCAATTATGACGATTCCGCACAAGCGTTTTACACCGACCGCATCGTGGGGCCGCAGGATTACGACCCCTGGCCAGTTTCGTCTCGTGCTGCGTCGAGCCAGTCAGGTTCGGTGACCGTCGTCGTTCCAATCTCCGAAAGCGTCCGCTGTTCCGAGATTGTCAACTCTCCCTGGTCAGTCGTCGCCGTCAGGCGTATCTCGACTTCGGTCACGAGACCTGTGTCAGCGTCGACAATAACCTCAGCCGAGAGGGTGTCGACCGTTCCCCCGGAGACGCTCCCGGTGAACTGCTCGGGCGAGTCGGCCGTGAACCGGTGGTCGCCATCGTCGGTGCGACTGTGGGTGAACTCGTACCGGTCAGCGAGCGACCCCGATTCGGTGTCCTCAACAGATTCCTCCGCCAGAGTGTCGCTCGTGTTTTGCCGTTCGTAGAACGTGAAATTCTGCGCTGGGAAGTGGTTGCGAATGAACACCGTCTCGCCGGCCCCGTAGCTCTCGGTCACCAGCGTCGCGTTCGTGTTCCCGCGCAGTTCCGAGCGGTCAGAGATGTACACAGCCTCGGCGTCGAGGTCCGCTCTAATTGTCTGGTTGGACACCAGCGACTGGGTCGCGTTGGTCGTCCTGGTCGTCGTCTCCAGGGTGAACGACCCAACCTCGGCGAACGCCTCGCTCGTGTTCGCCGTCACCCCCTCCAGTGTCGGCTCGCCGCCGTCTGTGCCCGTCGGGGTCCCGTCGCTCGACGGATTCGTCTCGTCGGTCGACGCCGACGGGCTCTCAGCACCCCCGCCGAAGCTACAGCCCGCCAGCGCGACGAGTGCCGCCACCGCGAACACGAGCAGGATACGTCGGCGTGAGACGTTGCTGATCATTTGTCATCACCAATCAAGTCCTCTCCTTCTGCCACCGCATCCTGAACCTCGCCCGGTGAGGGTGCGCTGTACTCCTCAAGCGAGTACGGTTCGCCATTACACCGTTCGACGCCGTCAAGGATGCTGGATTTCTTCGATTGAAGCTCTTTGATTTCTGTGACTCGCTTGTCGAACGCTTTCTGTGCCTCGGCACCGTCTTTCAGGTTTAGCGCCATACTGCCAAGCGAGAAGAAATTTTCGATGCTGCCAGCACCTGTCAGAACTCCCTTCAGTTTGAAGCCAGCTTTCGCCGCTTTGGTAGTACCGCCGCTGAGCAGATCAAACGTAAGCGATTGCACGTCTCCGGCGAATGAAATTCGTGCCTTGCTGTACTTCGCTTTCGCTTCGCCCAGTTCTTCGTACGTGTCGAGCATGTTCTGATCGATGTTTTCCAGCCGTTGTTCGGCGTTGTAGTCCGCATCACAGGGACCCAACTCGACTGTCAGTTCGGATTCCTGTCGTGGGGCGTTTCTGATGGCTTGTGCGGCAAAATCACCCCCGGAACTCGCGGCTGTCGTCTTCTTGTAGACGACGACTCTGATGTCGTAGACACCGGGCGGAATCGACTGGAATATCGAACCGGGTGCGTGCGCGAAATAAATCGGATTGTCGAGAGTACCACCCACTGCAAACGAGCTCTGCCTGACGAGCACAACTTCGTCGTCGAACGGCAACAGCGCGTTGGCCCACTT
>JAQCNR010000057.1 GCA_028274925.1 Halovenus sp. | reverse complement strand
GCGACCGTATTCGGCGCGGTCGGCACGCCGATCATCGTCGGTTTCGAAACCCCGCTGTCGGCGGCCGAGACACAGATTGCTGACGGGGCCGGGATGACCGTGGGCCAGTACTCCGCCGAGGCAGCGATCTACGCGGGGCTTTTCAACGGACTGCTGGGCATTTTCATGCCGCTGATTGCGGTTGCGATGGTGGTCTACTTCTTCGGCGAGGAGCGAACGCTGGCGCCGGTCTGGGAAGTCGTGCCGCTCGCAATCGTTGCCGGCGTTGCCTTCGCAGTACCCTACGTCGGGGCCGCCTACTTCATCGGCCCGGAACTGCCGTCGCTATTGGCCTCGATGATTGGCGCAGGAGTCGTCGTCGGATTGCTCAAGGCCGGCCTGTTCGAACCCGAAACTGAGTGGCACTTCCCGCCACACGAGGAGTGGCCCGACCACTGGGTCGGCGAAATCGAACCCGGCGGCGACAGCGGAACGACCACTGGCTCCGGAACCGCAGCGGACGGCGGCGTCAGCACGTCCGACTCAGCACCCGTTGACACGCCGTCCATGGGACTGCTTCGGGCGTGGTCGCCCTACATCGTGTTGGTCGTGTTGCTTATCAGCACCCGCGTGATTGGCCCAGTGGCGACGTTCCTCCAAGAAGGACCGCTGATGACCCTCCAGTGGGATATCTTCGGAACCGGTATCCAGGGGTCGATCGGGTGGGCCTACGTCCCCGGGACGTGGCTGCTGGTAAGCGCACTCGTGGCCATCCCGATCTTCGGCATGACAACCGAGCAGGTTGCTGGCGCCTGGAAAGAGGCCGTCGGCAAAATCATTTCGCCAGCGGTTGTGTTGGCGTTCGTCATTGCCATGGTCGAGATTATGCTGTCAACCGACGCTCACGGCACTGCACCGGTCGACGGCAGCATGATCGTCGTCCTCGCCGACGGAACTGCTTCCGGGCTGGGGGCGGCCTATCCGTTTTTCGCGCCGATGGTCGGTCTGATCGGCGCGTTCGTTGCCGGCTCGATCACCGTCAGCAACATCACCTTCGCCGCCTTCCAGTTCGAGATTGGCACGGCCTTGGGGATGCCGACTGTCGTCCTGCTGGCCGCCCAGACGATCGGTGCGGCCATCGGTAACACGATCGCCATCCACAACGTCATCGCAGCACTGGCGACGGTCGGTTTGGTCGGGTCGACCGGCCGGGTAATCCGACTGAACCTCCTGCCAGTCGCCTATTACATTATCGGCGGTGGGTTGCTAACCGGCCTTGGCGTCTACGTTCTCTTCCCGGGGGTGTTTTGATCGGTGTCGGACGATAGAGGCCCCGGAAGCCCCACGGTCGAGCTGCCGATCACCCGCAAAGATACCACAGAGAAATACGAAAGCAGACACACTGCATGAGCAAGCCATCAGAGACGAACCCGGACCATCATCCGGACCCAGCGGCCGATCCACGCACCGACTATGACTACCGGAGCCAGGATATCGAGGAACCGGAACTAGTCGCCGACCTCGAGTCGCTCGTCGACGGCGATGTCCGTTTTGACAGCTACACGCGAAACCTGTATGCGACCGACGCAAGCGCCTACAGCCAGCTACCAATCGGTGTCGTTGTCCCCACGTCTACCGCCGATGTCCAGGCCGTAATGGAGTACTGCGCCGACGAAGGGATACCAGTCCTCCCCCGGGGCGGCGGGACAAGTCTCGCCGGGCAGACGGTCAACGAAGCGGTCGTCCTCGATTTCAAAAAGGAACTGAACGGCTTCGTCGACGTTGACCCGGAAGCAGGGACTGCGACCGCCCAGCCAGGGATTACCCTCGCACGGCTCAACGATCGGCTCGAACCTCACGGCCTGAAGTACGCCCCTGACCCGGCGTGGGGCGACAAGAGCGTGCTCGGGGGCTGTATCGGCAACAACACGACCGGTGCACATTCACTCAAATACGAGAAGGCCGACGGCTATCTCGAAGCCTGCGAGGTCGTCCTCGCGGACGGAACGGTCACCACCTTCGAGTGGATGTCTGTTGACGAGCTCCACAAGCGGGCCGAACAGACGGCCACGCTTGCTGACCCCGGCATCGAGGCCCGTGTGTACGCGGTCGTCTCGAAGATTCTCAAGGAACATCCCGAGGAAGTCAAAGAGCGGTACCCCGACCTGATGCGGAACGTCTCGGGGTACAACCTCGACAAACTGGTCGAAGACGCAGAAGAACGTGGCGAAGTCAACGTTGGCCGGCTGATGGCCGGCAGCGAGGGGACCCTGGGAATCGTCACCGAGGCGACCGTCTCGCTCGAACCCGTCCCCAACGAGACGTCGGTGGTGCTGTTGACCTACTCCGACGTGCTGTCGGCGATGCACGATGTCGCGCCGATTCTCGAACACGACCCCGCAGCTGTCGAGGTGATGGACGACGTGTTGCTCGACCTAGCCCGCGATACCCCGGAGTTCGCCGAGGCCGTGGGGACGTTGCCCGAGGGGACCGACTCGACGCTCTTGGTCGAGTTCTATGCCGACTCGGTAGCGGACGGCAAGCAAAAGATCGCGGATCTACTCGCCGATCGCTTGCCGGACTACGACGCCGCTATCGACCCGAGTAACACACCTGTCCGGACCACAGAGGAGACCTACGCAGTCGACGCCTTGGAGGCCTACGACCCCAAGCGGCAGGCCAAATTCTGGAAGATGCGGAAAGCGGGTCTCCCCATTCTCCTCTCGCGGACTGGCGACGAGAAACACTGGCCGTTCGTCGAGGACACGGCCGTTCCCGCGGAGAACCTCCCGGAATACGTCGCCGACATTCAGGCGCTGTTCGACGAGTACGATACCTTTGCATCCTACTACGCCCATGCAGGGCCGGGAGTCCTCCATATCCGGCCGCTACTCGATCTTAAAGCCGACGACGGCATCGAGACAATGTTCGAAATCTCGGACGCCGTGACCGACCTCGTCATCGAGTACGGCGGGTCCGTGTCGGGCGAACACGGTGATGGCCGCGCTCGGTCGACGTGGAACCGGAAACTCTACGGCGAGACACTCTGGGACGCCTTCCGGGAACTCAAGACCGCCTTCGATCCACAGGGGCTGTTGAACCCGGGCAACGTCTGTGGGGACTCCGACCCGCGAGAGAACCTGCGGTACGACTCCGACTACGAGTTCGACACCGGATTCGAACCGGAGTTACGCTGGGACAACGACAACGGCTTCCAAGGAATGGCCGAGCTTTGTCACGGTTGTGCAGGCTGTACCGGCCATCAGGACACCACTGGCTCGATCATGTGTCCGACCTATCGGGCGACCGAACACGAGGAGATCACCTCGACTCGCGGCCGTGCCAACATGCTCCGTCGCGCGATGAGCGGCGACCTCCCCGACGACGCCTTCTCGGACGAGTTTATGCATGAGGTACTCGACCTCTGTATCGGCTGTAAGGGCTGTAAACGGGACTGTCCCAGCGGTGTCGACATGGCAAAGCTCAAAACTGAGGTCACACACGAGTACCACCAACGCGAGGGAATCGACCTACGGGACAGACTGTTTGCCAACGTCGAGACGCTGTACAGTCTGGGGAGTACCTTTGCGCCGCTCTCGAACTGGGCGACGAGTCTCCCGGGGGCGGGGCTGATCGCCGAAAAGACAGCCGGGATCGCTCGCGAACGTGACCTGCCCACGTTCAAACGTGAGACGCTTCAGAAGTGGGATCGAAAGCGACTGCCCGCACTCTCCGAATCCGAGGCCGACCGGAAGGCACTGCTGATTGCCGATCCCTACACCAACTACACGCAACCGGAGGTCGGCAAAGCCGCAGTCGAGGTGCTGGAGGCCGCGGGCGTGTACGTCGAAATCCCCGACGACGTGACCGACAGCGGTCGACCCGCCCACTCGAAGGCCCTGCTGGATCGGTCGAAAGCTACCGCCCGAGAGAACGTCGACGCACTGGCCCCGAGAGTCGACGACGGCTGGGATATTGTCAGCGTCGAACCATCGGACGCGGTGATGTATCAAGAGGACTACCTGGACCTGCTGTCGGGCGACGACGCTGTGGCTGTCGCCGACAACAGCTACAGCGTGATGGAGTATCTCGATACTTTCCGGCTCGACGAGGCGCTTGATACTGACGCCGGTGGCATGCTGTCCTACCACGGCCACTGCCATCAGACCGCCGCCAGCCGCGATCACCATGCGGTCGGCGTCCTGCGGCGGGCGGGATACGAGGTCGACGTGCTCGATACGACCTGCTGTGGCATGGCCGGTTCGTTCGGTTACGAGGCCGAACACTACTCGATGAGCCAGGCCATCGGTCAGATGCTCTTCGATGCGGTCGACGACTCGCCAGCCCAGGAGGTCGTCGCCCCCGGGACCTCCTGCCGGTCGCAGCTCGCCGATTACGAGAAACAACACGGCAAACCACCGCACCCGGTTGAGAAAATCGCTAGCGTCGTTGACCGGTAGGGACCCTTCAGCCGAGCAGACGGCCGAACAAAACACCACGGGAAAGAATCTCTGCTGCCAGCGCCGTGATGAAGACTGTCGCAAGTGGGGAACGACACACCACTCATTTTGCTGTAAAATCGATGGCAGCGGTTGGTTCGTGCGGTAGAGGTCTCCCGTCGAATCGATGGGTGCGGAAGCCGGCAACCGCGAGAACAAAGGGATCGTCGGTGCCCTCGACGTACCGAAGTGAGCAATCCACAATCAGTCCACGGGCTCGTCGTCGCATCGGCAACTGCCGAGTACGGTGCTGGAGTCGGTCGCGTGAACACCGACGAGAGCCACAGATCGCTGGTGCCATCCTGGCTCGTGCCCCACCGAGATGTCTCGAAGAGCAGGACTCACATCGTGCGACAGAGTGTTTCAGCTTCGCCGTCGTGTCTCCCGAAAACTGCGAAAAGGAGTTTTAAAACCAGCCTCACCACTGTCGGATAACTCACGAACAATCTCTGACACTCTCGGTAAATACGGAAAGCCCCCCCGAAGAGAGATGACTCTCTTCGAGAGGCTGAAAGTGTAAATGAATGGTGGCGGCGAATCGGATTTCCCAGAGGCTCGCGCACTCCAGTACTCGCCGAAACGCTGGTGAGCTTATCTTCCGTGT
>JAQCNR010000056.1 GCA_028274925.1 Halovenus sp. | reverse complement strand
GGCCGGCGACGACGCTGCCGTCTTCGCGGGAGAGGGTGGCGTGAGTGTGTGCGAAGCGTTCGTCG
Source organism: Halovenus sp. (assembly GCA_028274925.1). Taxonomy (GTDB): domain Archaea; phylum Halobacteriota; class Halobacteria; order Halobacteriales; family Haloarculaceae; genus Halovenus. The sequence continues at coordinate 4,839 of JAQCNR010000056.1, read as the reverse complement.
TCGAGCAACGAGATGTTGCCGACGGCGGGGGTCATCTCGAAGGGTTCGTCGAAGACGATGCTGTCGTAGACCTGCTCGTCCTGGTCGTAGAAGAGTAGTTCAGCGTCCTGCACCGCGCCCAGTCCGTAGAAAAATGCGGCGTCGATGCCTTCGTCCTCGGCGAAATCCTCGATTTGTCCGCGCCAGTCTCGGCCGTGGTCAAGTCGTGCCACGTACTCGCGGGCGCCCTCGACTTCCTCGTAATCCATATCGTGACCGGAGGAGGCCAATAGTCAAAATTGTACTGGTCGCTAGGTGGTGTTTGGTTTGGGAGAATTGGACTCGGACTATACGCGAACAACCAGAAAGCCCCCGTCCGTTCGAGTCGGGGGCCTCGTTGCGCTCCTCGCTTCACTGTCGTTCGAAAGAGCCGCAGGCTCTTTCGTGATGACGAGAGAGCTTCGCTCTCTCGAACCACGGTGCTTACTTCGGCCGCCTTCCACGAACGGACGGCCCCTTTCAGTCCCACCCGCGGTGGCCTGTGACACGAGCAACAGGGCGGGACTGAAAGGGGCGAGGCTCTCGGCGACGGCGGGCGCAGCAAGCACCCACGGCGCGCAGCAAGCCCCCCGAGTCGAGAGTCTCGGGGCTTTCTGGTTGCTTGAACCCCGTCCATCTTAATTAAATACTGCGTTCAGGACCAAACACACATATGACAGATGGGAGTACGGACAGCCATGAACCGACGGTATCTCATCGCGGGCGGGGTCGGCGGCGTCACCGCCGCAGTCGGGGCGACGGCGGCGGCGGTCAAACTCGGCTACATCAGACGCATCCCGCTGATCGGTCCCGACCCTGACCACCAGATCGAAGTCCGAAACGAACGCGAGGAGGCCCACGAGGTCACCGTCGAGTACGACCTCGACGGAACGGGACTGTGTCACGGGCCGTGGCGAATCAAGCCCGGCGAAATCTGGGGCGTGCGTAGCGTTCGGGACCTCGGGACCCTCTCGCTGACCGTCACGGTCGACGGCGAACAGGAACTGACGGACAGCCACGAGGTCCCGCTGCACAAGTCGGGGTCGTCGGCGGTCGTCATTACCCTCCGTGAGGCCGGATTCACTACGTCGAGAATTGAAGACAGACGAGACGAAAAGACCGAGTCCGAACGGTAACGGTTTTGCGACATCACGGCGAACGGACAACCATGTTGAGCAGGCAGTTCGTCCGCGAGAACCCCGAGGTAGTCCGAGAGGGCCTGAAACTCCGGGGCGAGGACGACACCCAACTGACGGAACTTCTCGAAATCGACGAACAGTGGCGGGAGCTAAAATCCCGCGGTGACGACCTGCGCCACGAGCGCAACAAGGTCAGCAGCACGATTGGCGAACTGAAACAGGAGGGCAAAGACGAGGAAGCGCAGGAAGCCATCGAGCGCTCCCAAGAACTCAAAGAGGAACTGCAGGATATCGAGGACGAGGCCGCCGAACTCAAGGAGGAACTCGACCAGCGCCTCCTCGAACTCCCGAACGTCCCACAGGACGACATCCCCGAGGGCGAAGACGAGAGCGACAACGAGGAAGTCCGCCGCCACGGCTTCGACGACGTGCGCGAGATGCCCGACGACGTTGCCCCGCACTACGATATCGGCGAGGAACTGGATATCCTCGATTTCGACCGTGGAGCGAAGGTTACCGGCGGTGGCTTCTACTTCCTGAAAGGCGAGGCCGCCCGCCTCGAACACGCCCTCATCCAGTTTATGCGCGACATCCACCGCGAGCAGGGCTACTCTGAGGTCTTCCCGCCGATTCCGGTCAGCAGCGAGTCGATGACCGGGACGAGTCAACTCCCCAAATTCTCCGAGGACGCCTACCGCATCGGCAATCGCAACGAGGAGACCTACGACGATGACGACCTGTGGCTCTGTCCGACCGCGGAGGTTCCCGTGACGAACATGTACCGCGACGAAATCATGCTCTCGGACGACCTGCCAATCAAGCATCAGGCCTATACGCCGAACTTCCGGCGAGAGGCCGGCGAGCACGGGACTGAAACGCGCGGATTAGCGCGAGTGCACCAGTTCAACAAAGTGGAGTTGGTCAACTTCGTCGAACCCGAGGACAGCGACGAGCGGTTGGACGAACTCGTCGTCGAAGCGGAGGAAGTCCTGAAACGACTTGGGCTGCCCTACCGTGTCGTCCTCCTCTGTGGCGGTGACCTCACCTTCGCCTCCGCGCGGACCTACGACATCGAAGTGTGGGCACCCGCCGACGACATGGACCACGGCCCAGACCGCGGCGGTCGCTGGCTCGAAGTCTCCAGCGCCTCAAACTTCGAGGAGTTCCAGGCTCGCCGAATCGGCCTGCGCTACCGTCCAGAGCGCCACGAATCCGCAGAGTACCTGCACACGCTGAATGCCTCGGGGCTGGCGCTGCCCCGCGTGATGGTTGCGCTGCTCGAGTACTACCAGAACGAGGACGGCACTGTCGACATTCCCGAACCGCTCCAGCAGTACATGGGTGGGCAAGAAGTCATCAAGGGTCAGGAACCGGTCGGCGAGGCGGCTGTCGGTGCTGGTGAGAAGGAGTAGGTCAGCTTGGACGGCTGTAGCTCGTCAACTTATTTATCCGGGCAGGGACAAGTGCCGGCTATGAGGCCGACCGAGGAGATTCAGTCGGAACTTGCGGCTCTCAAGCCCCGACTCAGCGACAAGTTTCCAATCAGCGAGATTGGCTTTTTTGGGTCGTACGCCCGAAACGAGCAGCGAGACGACAGTGATCTTGATGTGCTCGTCACGTTCGAGGAACCCGTTACGCTGTTCGACCTCGTTCGGCTCGAAAACGAACTGACGAGTGAACTCGGTGTCGACGTCGACCTCGTCACCAGAGATTCACTAAAACCGCAGGTCGAATCCCGGGTACAGAACGATGTCGTCTATGTATGACTGCGACACTCGATTATTTCGACGACATCATCGACGCAGCGGAGAAAATCAAGCGGTACACCGCCGAGATGAACTTCGACGAGTTCGTCGCTGACGAGAAGACCGTCGATGCCGTCCTCCGGAACTTCGAGGTAATCGGCGAGGCAGCCAAAAACGTGCCCGCGGATGTGCGTCAGGAGTACGACGAGGTGCCGTGGTCGGAGATGGCCGGAATGCGCGACAAACTCATCCATGGGTACGCCACCGTTGACCTGCAAATCATCTGGATGACTGTCGAAAAAGAGGTTCCGACCCTTGAGGAACAGGTCAAGCAGGTCAGAGGAGAGTTAGACACGGAGTAGCGACCCTCGACAAACAGAACGGTGCCCACTCGAAAAGGTAGATTATTATCCACGGATTCCTGAATGTGGGTATGAGCTACGATACGGTGCGGGACGTGGACCCGGCCGTTGCCGAGGCACTGACCGCAGAGCGCGAGCGCCAGAACGATACGCTGGCGATGATTGCGAGCGAGAATCACGTCAGCGAGGCGGTGATGGAAGCCCAGAGTTCCGAGTTGACGAACAAGTACGCCGAGGGCTATCCTGGCGAACGCTACTACGCTGGCTGTGAACACGCCGACACGGTGGAGGAACTGGCAATCGAACGCGCCAAGGAACTGTGGGGCGCCGAACACGTCAACGTCCAGCCACACTCGGGGACGCAGGCGAACATGGGCGTCTACCTCGCAGTGCTCGACCCCGGCGACAAGATTCTTTCACTGGAACTGGAACACGGCGGCCACCTCAGCCACGGCCACCCGGCGAATTTCACCGGCCAGACCTACGAGGTCGAACAGTACCAGGTCGACGCCGAGACGGGCTACATCGACTACGAAGGACTCGAAGAAATCGCCGAGGAATTCCAGCCAGACATCATCGTGTCGGGCTACTCGGCGTACCCCCGCGACATCGAGTTCGAGGAGATTCAGCGGGTCGCCGACGACGTCGACGCCTACCACCTCGCCGACATCGCACACACGACTGGACTGGTCGCCGCTGGCGTCCACTCCTCGCCCGTGGGCGTGGCGGACTTCGTCACCGGCAGCACGCACAAGACCATCCGTGCAGGTCGCGGCGGCATCATCATAACGACCGACGAACACGCAGACGACATCGACCCGGCAGTGTTCCCCGGCGGACAGGGTGGCCCGCTGATGCACAACGTCGCCGGCAAGGCCGTCGGCTTCAAGGAAGCCCTCGAACCCGAGTTCGACGAGTACGCCCAGCAGGTCGTCGACAACGCAAAAGCGCTGGGCGAACGCATGCAGGAACACGGCTTCTCGCTGGTGTCTGGTGGAACGGACAACCATCTCGTCCTCGTCGACCTGCGCGAGTCACACCCCGACACGACAGGCAAGGAGGCAGAGGAAGCACTCGAAGAGGTTGGCATCGTTCTGAACGCGAATACTGTTCCGGGCGAGACACGCTCGGCATTCAACCCCTCGGGTATCCGTGCGGGGACGCCGGGACTCACCACGCGAGGCTTCGACGAGGAGGCCTGCCGGGAAGTCGCGGACCTCATCTACCGCGTCGTCGACAACCACGACGATGAAGGCGTGAAAAGTGAGGTTAGCGAGCGCATCGACGAACTCACCGACGAGTTCACGCTGTACGAGTAGTCAGAGCCGCTTTTTTTGCCGTTCGCCAAGCCCGCGGAGTATCTGACCAGCCCCGACAACGGCGAAGACGCCAGCACCGACAACCATTCCCAGCCGGGCCGCTTCGAGCGTCGGAAATCGGGTGAAACGGCCGAGCATCGAGAGGACGACTGCCACGAGCCAGCAGGCGTAGAGTCCGACAGCAATCTGGCGGAGTCGGACGCGCGCGGGAACTGAGAACATCGGTGCGTATCTCAAAGAACTGTAGCAACAGTTG
>JAQCNR010000050.1 GCA_028274925.1 Halovenus sp. | reverse complement strand
TCGAGCGCCCAGTCAGCGGTGTTGAACTCCTGTAGTTCGGTTACTGTTGACATGTGTGGTACGCACACACGGAGCCAGACCTCATAAAATCGAGGGGTCAGCCGGGGCCAATGGCCGCAATATCAGCACCGACAGTCGCCCGCGAATCTGCCGGGTTCGGGTCTGAGTCGACCAGATGCGTCCAGCGGTGGGCGGGAATAGCCGAGAGCAACTCCGCGACAGCGTCGCTGTAGGGAGCGAACGAGTCGTCGGAGCCATCACGCCAGACGGCGTCGATGACAGTCATCGAGTCGATACGGACTTCGAGTGTGCCGGGGTCGTAGGCCCGGACAGCCCGCAGACCCAACTGGAGAGCAGCGTATTCTGCGACGTTGTTGTCAGCGCGAGCACCAACTGGTCGACCCACCGCGGCGCGTGTCTCACCGTCAATCTGGACGACTGCCCCCGCACCGGCCGGTCCGGGATTCCCCCGAGCGCTCCCGTCGACGTAAAGGATGACTTCGGGGTGTCTCTCCTGTTCACCGGCCGGGTTCGGGCCGGCGTCGATGACCGTCTCACACGCGTCGCGCAACTCTCTGCGGTCGGTATTCGGGTCGAACAACCCGCCGTAGCCCGGTGTCGCGTCGTCGATGGCGCTGATAGCCGCGTCGAGTTCGTAGCCGTGGACGGCCAGCGCTCGGTCGACTACTGTGGCCGTCTTCGACAGTGACTCGTGGGGTAGCGGGTCGCCACTGCGCAGTGGAGTCCACTCCATCGAATAGCTATCGGGGCGACAGCGCGAAGAATCTCACGGCTCTTCTAGTGCCCCGACCTGCCGGCGGAGGTTGTTCACGCTCGTCCCGACGTATTCGTAGGAGGGTGTGAACACCTCGACAGAGAGTGTGGCGTCTTCGAGGTCAGCACAGATGGTTCCGAAATCGAGGACCCCCGACCCAATGGGAACGTGGTCGTCGCGCTGGGTGCGAACGTCGTTGACGTGGACGTGGCTGATTCGGTCGCGGTGGTCGGCGATGAACTCGGCCTGGTCGGCGGCGTCGTACCCCTCGACGTAGGCGTGGCCAGTGTCGAAGGTCATCGAGACATCGGTGGCCTCGAACAGGCGTGGGAAGTCAGCGAGACCGAACCACTCGCCGGGGATGTTCTCGACACAGAGTTCGATGCCGAACTCCTCGGCGACAACCTGTAGCTCATCAAGCGCGTCGACGACGCCATCAGCAACTGGCTCAGAATCCCACGCTGGCCCCCACGCGTTGCTGGTGGCGTGGACAACTGCCTTGCGAGCGTCGAACTCGTCGGCAGTTTCGAGTGTCGCCGAGAGTTCGCGAATCGCGCCTTCCCGAACGTGCTCGTACGGCGACGCAATATCGAACGCGAATGGGAGGTGAACAATCGTGTCGATATCGTGGTCATCGGCTGCTGCGGCAACGCCTTCGGGGTCGAGTGTCTGGCGCTCGTGGTGGCCGTCGAGGAGCAGTTCGACGTATTCAACCTCCATTGCCGTCGCGGCCGGGAACGCACTCGTGTAGTGCATCGTCGTCTGCGTGACAAAGCCGAGTTCGAGAGTCATACGCTACCCACGTCTGTCGCCGGGGAGAGTCTTTCCCCGGGTCACTCGTGGTCGGTGGGTTCCTTGCCAGCCTGACGGTTGCCCGTCGCCGCCAGGAGGTCCGTGGCCGTCTCCGCAAGCAACGGGGTAGACTCGCTGTCGACCTGAATTTCGACCGATTTGCGCTCGCCGTGAAAACGCACGGTCTTCACCGACGGCGTGTCGTGAATGACCGAGATATCTTCCAGAAAACCCGCCTCGGCAGGATACGGGCGGTCGAGTGCCTCGCGGCCAGCCGGTGTGATGGCGTAGAGGTTCCGGTCGACCTCCAGCGCCAGCCCAGACCGACAGAGGTCAGCCAGAACCTGCTCGGCCCCACGGTCACCGAACTCGCCCTGCTGTGAGACGTGCGTGACGTTCGACCGCCCGTGTGCGAGAATCTGGAGTGCGCGCCGCTGTGGCTCGGTCAGTCCCATGGTACACGTACTGCCTCCGAACAAAAGTGTGTACGCCCTAGCGACAGTTCTCGTAACGAACCCGCTCGTCGTCAACCGTCGCGAGGACGACAGCACGCGCCAGGTCACCGTTGCTGCGAATGTGGTGCTCGGGTACCAGGGGAAGCGGAACCGGTCGAATGCCGGCCTGCCGCATCGCCGTCACGCCGGCGTAGGTTCCCACGACGGAATCGTCCTCGTAGACGTGGAACCGCCTGTCCTCGCCGCGGTCGTAGCGGTGTCGGAAAGCCGCCGGCGACGGGCCGGGGCAGGCCAACCCGTCGATAGACTCCAAGACTGCGACGGTCTCCTCGCCGGCAGTGAGTTCCAGCGGTGGTGAGTCTGCCTCGGCGTCCGGGGCTTCGGCCCAGGAGAGTTCGCCCGAGGATGCAACGCAGGCAAATGTGTTGTCAGTGAGTTGGATCCGGTCCTCGATAGTGTAGAACTGCCGCACACCGTCCGTGCTGCCAGCCAGCGCGAACGGCGGCGAGAGAAGTTCGTGAACTGTCTCGTAATCGTGCTCGTCGACGACCAGCACGGGCACGCGACCCTCGTGAGCAGCATTCGCGACTGCAGAAATGACGGTTAGCGGGCTGTCGTCGGTGAGCGAGACGATTTCGAGAGGTGTATCGAGACCGGCGAACTCGGTCGGGCCATCACTGGCAACGGGCGAGGGACCGCCCGTCTCGACTGTGAATCCACGGTCCCGGAGGTCGTCTGCGACGCGCTGGCGGCGAGCCGACGGTGAGCCTGTCATTATCAGTATGTAGGACTCTGTGGACATAACGCCCTCGCCGACTCAGCAGGTTCAAAAGGATTATTCTACACCTACCGCTGGTCCCAGTATGGATATCTACTTCGCAGGCTCGATTCGAGGCGGCCAGTCCGATGTCGCGCTGTACGCAGAACTCATCGAGATGCTCGACGACCACGGCACCGTCCTGACAGAACACGTTGGCAACGAGACCGTCCAGGAAGAGGAGAGCCAGGCCGGGATGACCGACCACGATATTCACGAACAGGACCTGACGTGGCTCAGACAGGCCGACGCGGTCGTTGCGGAGGTAACCACACCGAGTCTCGGTGTCGGCTACGAGATTGGCCGGTCAGTCGAGTTGGGGACACCGGTGCACTGCCTGTACCGGCCCGACTCGGAACACGGCCTTTCGGCGATGATTCGCGGCAGCGACTCGGTGAACGTGGTGGAGTACGACTCACCAGAAGAGGTTGAACCCGTACTGGCAGACTTTCTCTCGGGCGTCGACGAGGCTTAGGCGTCTCCGCCCTGCGTTCGGACGTTTTGACCGCGCACCTCGCCGAAGGACTCGTCCTCGCCATCGTAGACAGTCTCGCCGCGGAGCATCGTCCACTCGGGGAACACCGCGTCGCGGCCCTCGAAGGGCGTCCACTCGCACTTGGTGTGTAGGTTCTCGGCGCGAATCTGCGCTGGCTCACTCGGGTCGACCAGCACGAGGTCGGCGTAGTTGCCGGGTTCGACCCGGCCGCGGTCTGGAAGGTCGAATACCTCGGCAGGAGTGGTCGCAGTCAGGTCACGAACGCGCTCGAAACTGAGTCGGTCCGCCGCCGCCTCCGCAAGCAACAGCGGAAGCGCCGTCTCGACACCCGGAACGCCGCTGGGAGCAGACCAGATGTCGGTCTCCTTTTCTCCCAGCGTGTGTGGCGCGTGGTCGGTTGCAATCATGTCGACCGTTCCGTCAGCCACTCGCTCGGAGAGTTGCTGGCGGCGGCGTTCGCGCCGCAGCGGCGGGTTCATCCGCCCGTGCGTGCCGAGGTCGGTGAGGTCGCTCCGGGAGAGAAAGAGATGGTGTGGCGTGACCTCGCAGGTCATGCCGGCCTCGCTTGCGATATCGACGCCCTCGGGCGTGCTGGTGTGGGCGATGTGGATTTGCGTGTCACGTTCCTCGGCGAGCGAACAGGCCCGCCGGACCGCCTCGATCTCTGCACGCGCCGTGCGGTACGCACTCCAGGCGTCGGGGTCGTCGCGGTCACGGGCGCTCTCGTTGAACAGCGTTGCGTCCTCGGCGTGGACGGTGAGGGTCGCCTCGGCCTCGATAGCACGCTCCAGCGCGTCAGCAAAGAGGTCACCATCGATTCCCATATCGCCGGTCGAGTCGGCGAGAAAGACTTCACCCAGCGCGAACAGGTCTCGGTCGAACAGTTCGTCTGGCTTCCAGTCGTCGGTGACGCCGCCGTTGATTCCGTAATCGACCAGCGAGTCGGTGGCGTAGGTTGCCTTCTCGTCGTAGCCGTCGCCGTCGACAGTGGCTGGGTCAGTGTTGGGCTGGTCGACAACTGTGGTCACACCGCCGGCAGCGGCGCTTTTGCTTCCGGTTGTCCACGTTTCTTTGTGGTCGAATCCGGGCTGTCGGAAGTGGACGTGAACGTCGATCATTCCCGGCAGGAGTCTGTATCCCGACCCCTCGGTTACGGTCTCGTCCGGACCGGGTTCGAGTTCGCCGGCCCGCTCGACGGCCGCGATTCGCTCGCCGTCGACACGAACATCGTGGCGAGAGCTGTCGGCGAGCGTCACGTTTTGTATGAGCATACAGTCGACTGGACGCCCACCGCAGTAAAACTCCCGGACCGCTATATCTGTTCGACGACAGCGTCGTCCGCGGCCAGTGCCGACTCGATGGTTCGACAGACCGCCTCGGGGTCGGTTTCACCACCAGCGCGGTCGATACTCCCCGTCGCCGCCGCGTCGAAGGGGATATCGAGCGCGTCGTAGACCGGCCCGAGAATTTCGGCAATTTCCTCGTGGTCACTGAGCGTGACGACGCCGGCGACGACGGCCACGTCGCGACGGACTCGCTGGGCGAGGCCGACGATCTTGCCGTCCGCAGAGATAGAGTGCGTGCCCGGGCAAAACGCGCCGTCAGGTTCGCCCTCGTGGGCGTCGACACCGAGGTCCGCCAGCGCGCCCTGAAGCTGTCCAGTGACGCGCTCGTACCGCTCGGTAATGCCCGAGCGCGCGTCCTCGATTGGTGTGACGAGTACCACAGAGATTGTGTTGCCGGTGAAGACAACGGCGTGACCGCCGGTCGAGCGGTCGATAACGGGCAGGTCGTGGGCCTCGGCGCGTTCGCGGGCGGGGTCATAGCCCTCCCGTGAGCGGTCGCGCCGGCCGAAGGCGAGATGTGCAGGTGGCTGCCAGACACGCAGAACGGACGTTTCCTCGTCGGCACCACGGGCGAGGAGGTCCTTGGAGTACTCGCGGTCTTTGGTAGGCGTCGAGGCCCGGCCACGGACGAGTCGCATAGCAGGATATTCGTGTCGAATTGCAAAAACCCACGGAGAGTACGGGTGGTCGTTCTTCCCGGTGCCGAAGGACCTATATTTACCGGCTTCTAAGCTCGGGGTACCCAAATGTCTCGCAGTCCGTCACTTCCTGAGCGCCCTCGTTTGGACCTCGACCCAGACATGTCGCCGAACGAGCGACTCGAAGCGCTCCGAGAGCACCTCGAAGATGTCCTCGAAGTCAACAACCAACTCGAAACACAACTCAACCGGGCAAACAGCCGCCGGGAGGACCTCACGGGGAAAGTCGACCGTCTCGAACGGGAGAACGATACCCTGAAATCCTCCTCGCTGTACATCGCCACTGCCGAGGAGATGCTCGACGACGGCGTCGTCGTCAAACAGCACGGCAACAACCAGGAGGTTCTGACCGAAGTCTCGCCGGGCATCCGTCAAGAACTGGAAGCCGGTGACCGCGTCGCGATCAACGATTCCTTCGCGGTCCAGAGCGTCCTCGAACCCGAGACTGACGCTCGCGCACAGGCGATGCAGGTCGACGGCAGTCCTGAGGTAACCTACGACGATATCGGTGGCCTCGAAACGCAGATTCAGGAGGTCCGCGAAGCCGTCGAGCAGCCACTCATCAACGCCGACCAGTTCCGCGAAGTCGGCATCGAACCACCATCGGGCGTCCTCCTGCACGGCCCACCGGGCACAGGGAAGACGATGCTCGCCAAGGCCGTCGCAAACGAAACCGACGCCACCTTCATCAAGATGGCTGGCTCCGAACTCGTCCAGAAGTTCATCGGCGAGGGCGCACGACTCGTCCGAGACCTGTTCGAGCTCGCCAGCGAGAACGAGCCCGCAGTCATCTTCATCGACGAAATCGACGCCATCGCCTCGAAGCGAACCGAATCGAAGACCTCCGGCGACGCCGAGGTCCAGCGGACGATGATGCAACTGCTCTCGGAGATGGACGGCTTCGACGACCGCGGCGAGATTCGTATCATCGCCGCCACGAACCGTTTCGACATGCTCGACCGCGCGATTCTCCGCCCCGGCCGGTTCGACCGCCTCATCGAGGTGCCAGAACCGAACGTCGAGGGCCGCGTGAAGATTCTCGAAATCCACACGAAGGGCATGAACCTCGCCGACAACGTCGACCTCTCGGCGCTGGCCGACGACACCGACGGCTTCTCGGGTGCCGAACTCGCCTCGCTGGCGACCGAGGCCGGCATGTTCGCCATCCGTGAAGAGCGAACAGAGATCCACATCGAGGACTTCGAGAGCGCACTGGAGAAAGTCAAGGAAGAAGACGACTCCGCTGGAACACCCATTGCGTTCGCCTAACGCTGCTTTGCTGACGGGAATTCCGCGTCTGATGGGGTCGTCGTAATCTCGAACCGTGCACCGCCCTCGTTGCTATCGGTCACCGTAACCTCCCAGCCGTGGGCGGTGATAATATCTTGCACAATCGAGAGTCCGAATCCGGTGCCGCTGTCGTTGGTGCTGTACCCATGCTCGAAGATCTGGGTGCGCGGCTCAGCAGTGATTCCATCGCCGTCATCTTCGATATAAAAGTTCGTGCCGTCGTCAAGAACTCCGGCTTGAATGGTGAGGTGGCCGTCGTCCGAGCGGCCGTGCTCGAGGCTGTTACGGTAGAGATTCTCGAAGACGTTTAGCAGGCGGTCACGGTCAGCTTCGACGTGAGTATCCTCAGGGATGGTCTGTTCGAGCGTCGCGTTTGTCGCCTGGACAGTCTCCCAGCTTTCGGCGGCCACCGTCGCCAACGAGACGGGATTGGGGTCGTCGACAGTTTGGCCACTCCGGGAGAGAATGAGCAGGTCCTCGATGATCGTTTCCATGCGGTCAGCGGCGTGGGTGATTTGTTCGATGTGCTCGTCGTCGTCAGTTTCCTTGGCGAGTTCAGCACGGCCGGCGATAACGTTGAGTGGGTTTCGCAGGTCGTGAGAGACGACGCCGGCGAACTGTTCGAGTCTGTCGTTACTCTGTTCGAGTTCCCGCTCGCGCTGGCGGCGTTCGGTGACATCGCGTGAGGCGAGAATTATTCCGTCGACGAGGTCTTCTTCGGGGTTCGTCGCGACACCTTCCAGTGTTCGCCACGAGCCGTCTGCGTGCTGGACGCGGTACTCGAAGCGCTCCCGTTGGCCAGGATTGGCGGCGAGGTTGGCGAGACGTTCGCTGGCGTCCTCGCGGTCCTCGGGGTGGACGCGGTCGAGGGTCTGCGTGTCGAGCAGTTCGCCGCGCTCGTACCCGAGGACAGTCTCTATAGAGGGGCTCTCGTAGGTCACCGTCCCGTCGTAGTCGACGACTGTGATGACATCCGAGATGTTCTCGATCAGCGCCCGGAACCGGCGCTCGGTGCGGCGCTGTTCAGTCACGTCCCGGAGCAAGAGCAGGTGGCCTTCACCGCTGTCGGTTGTGATTGGCGAGCGCGAGACAGTGACGACGGCCGACCCGAGCGTCAGTTGCAGTTCGGTTTCCTCGCCACGGAGCAAGGGCAGGCAATCAGGGAACACGTCTGCGACGGAGGAACCGACTACCTCGTCGACGTCGAGAAATGCTCGTGCGGAGGGGTTCGAGTCGACAACCCGTCTCTGGCTGTCGATAACGAGATAGCCGTCCCGGATCTGCTCGATGACCTGCCCCCTGCCGACAGGAACCAGATCGAGCCACTGGTATCGGTACAGCGAGGTCGCAATCAACAGTCCCGTCGCGCCAAAGGCCCAGTGTGAGTAGTTGGGGTCGGTGACGCCGGAGTACGCCAGCATGTTCGGGAGGAACGGAATGAACAGGGCAAAGACGATGAGTCCGGCCTGCTTCGAGTAGACGCTGCCACGCTCTGCGTTCCAGTACTCGATTCCCATCAGCACCACTGCGCCGCTGGTCAGTGCGTAGCTGTTGAGCAGGTAGAGGGAATACAGCGGTTTGAGCGCCTCGCGAACCGGGACAATGACGCCGGCGTGACCGAAGGGGACATACAACAGTTCGTGGAGTGGATTCGTGACGAACAGCACCGCCCACACTCCAGAAACCACGTAGATAACACCCAGACGGCGAAGCCGAAGCCAGCCGCTCCGGCCAGCGTACGACAGCGCGAAATGAAAGGCACCGGTGACTGCAAATATCGCTCCGACGTGCATCGTCGTCGTGAGAACGTATCCCGAAACATCGGAAGAGACCGCGAGCAGGAGCCCCTGTGACGCCGTCCACATCGCAGTGCCAGAGAGTGAAATGAACACCGGCTTTGCGGTCTGATTCGAGCGTGTCCGGAGAATCAGTGTGCCCACGCTCGCATTGAGCACACCAATAACGACTAATGTCGCCGACATCCAGAGCCAAAGCTGGTCCCGAAACGGACCGGTTACTAGCAATTGTCTCGCTCCCAACCAGCCTATCACTAATTATGATTTTTCCTTCTGTCTGATAACGGTATCGCCCAGTATCGCTGAGAAAAGCGGTGTGATCGGCCACCGGCAGGTGCGCCGTGTGGCGAGGCAGTTCGTGTAAGGCCATATAAACGGAAGTTAGGGGATGTGCTGACAAACGGCTAATCGGAACTGACACACTCGTTCACCCGGAGAATCAGATATGGCAAAGACAGTTGACGACCTCAGAAACGAAATCAGAGTATCGGTGGGTCGGTTCGAGCGCGAGATTTCAGCCGCGTTCACGAAAGAGGACCTCGCGGCACTCTGTGACGCTGTCGGGTACGATATCGACCACGACCCCCTGCCCTCGAAGCCACAGATGCGAGCAGGCATTCTGTTCGAGATTGGAGTCCGTGAGGACGACGACCCGGACGAGACTGGGCAACCGTTCCGGAAGGGAGAACTCGAATCGATCGCAAAGTTTCTCGACGAGTAAGGCCAGAAACGCGTCGTTTTCCTGTATCCATTCTGGGCTTCTGGTCATGGGCGCTGTCCGCTGGCTTTGATATAGCGATATACGATTTACTGCGACAGTCGGGGGAACGCGCTGCTCTTATACGAATCCGGCGTCTAGCGGCCGGTAATGGTCGAAAACGTGGCGTCGGAGATGGCGGATCTCGAAGACGAGGATTTCTATCTGCTGTCCGGCCTCGAACAGGGGATGCGCTTTTCGGAGTGGGTCGCCCGGCCGAAAATTCCGGAGTACGCTCGCCTCACCGACGAAGAGGTTGATTACCGGCTGGACCGCTGTGAGCGACGCGACCTGATCGAGCGCAAAACCATCCAGTACGAGGGCTTTCGCCTGACGTTCGAGGGGTACGACGCGCTGGCGCTACACACCTTCGCCGAGCGGGAAACCATCGAAGGCGTTGGCGCACCACTTGGCGTCGGCAAGGAAAGCGACGTGTACGAGGTGCGCTCGTACAAGCCACTCGCGCTGAAATTCCACCGCGAGGGCTACACCGAATTCCGCGAAGTCAACAAAGAGCGCCAATATACCGCCGACCACGAGCACGTCTCGTGGATGTACACCGCCCGAAAAGCCGCCGAGCGGGAGTACGAGACCCTCGAAGCGCTGTATCCAACAGTGTCAGTCCCACAGCCAATGGGCCACAGTCGACACGCAATCGTCATGGAGCGTATCGACGGTGTCGAACTCGCGCGCTCGAAACTGGAACCCGAACAGGTCCGGCCAGTTGCCGACCTGATCCTCGACGAAATGGCGACAGCCTACCGCGAGGGCTACGTTCACGCCGACATGAGCGAGTACAACATCTTCATTGCCGAGGACGGCGTGACGATTTTCGACTGGCCCCAGGCTGTCCCGACCGAACACGAGAACAGCGACGAACTGTTGCGCCGCGATGTCGAGAACACACTTGGATATTTCCAGCGAAAGTACCCCAGTCAAGTCGGCGACGCAGACATCGACGGACTGGCTGCAGTCGTGGCTGCTGACGAGTTCGAGAGTATCGACCACTTTCTTGACGCGTAGGCTGTCTCTACCTGGAATTGTCGGTTAGTAACATCGTCCTGTGGCATCCTAATAAACCTCATATCGATATATAGAACCGGCCAGTGTCGTAATTTAATTGCCGAGCGCGCGTGCGTTCTGCCCGCACAGATGTTGTAGGAGTCTTAAGGCCTGAGTTCTAAACAGTGGGTAATGAGTTCGGAGACGGCAGACGAATCAGAAGTATCAGATACGTACGAAGTTGTGGTCGTCGGGGGCGGACCCGGCGGATTGACGACGGCACTGTACACCACCCGACTGAACCACGACACCGCCCTCATCGACCGGGGCGGTGGCCGGGCCGCGATGATGGTTGACACGCACAACGTCATCGGCGTCCCCGAGGAAACGTCGGGCAATGAATTCCTCTCGACGGCGAAAGACCAACTCGACTACTACGGGACGGACCTGTACCAGGATTTCGTCACCGACGTGGCCCACAGCGACGAAGACGGTGTTCAGTTCGAGGTGGAAACTGCCGGTGGCGAGCAGTTCCTGACCGAATCAGTCGTCTTCTCGACCGGCTTTAGTGATGGTCACCCGGACCCGCCGCTGCCACGGACTGGAAAGGGCCTGCATTATTGCCTGCACTGCGATGGCTACATGTTCCGCGACGAGTCGGTCTACGTGATGGGCCACGACGAGGGTGCTGCCCACGTCGCGATGATTCTGCTGAATTTCACCGACGATGTCGACCTCCTACTCCGGGAGGAAGAGCCACAGTGGAGCGACGAGACGGACGAACTCGTCCGAGCACACCCAATCGACCTGATCGACACCGAGATTGACAGTATGTTCAAAGAAGACGACGGCTGGCTCGGTGGCTTCGAGTTCGAGGATGGCACCGTTCGAGAGTACAAGGGCGGTTTCGCGATGTACGGCTCGAACTACAACAACGACCTCGCAGACGCACTGGGCTGTGAACTGAACGACGACGGAAACATTATCGTCGACGAGGACGGCAAGACCAACGTCGACGGCGTCTACGCAGTCGGCGACATCACCCCCGGAGGCAACCAGATCCCGATTG
This sequence comes from Halovenus sp., assembly GCA_028274925.1. Lineage (GTDB taxonomy): Archaea > Halobacteriota > Halobacteria > Halobacteriales > Haloarculaceae > Halovenus. Next base: position 11,018 of record JAQCNR010000050.1, on the reverse strand, counting down.
CGATGGGCAAGGGCGCAAAAGCCGGCATCTCGCTACACATGGAGATGCGAGAGTTCCCGAAATCGCTGGACGAACTCGAGACAGCGCAGGCTCCGCAGGCGACCGCTGACGACGACTGAGGCCCTCTTCTATTCTTTTTTGAGTTCTGAGCCGATGGCTTCTGAGTTCTTCATAAACTACATGACGCGATATAGAATTCAGGATTCTCCGCTGGCTCCAAGCCATCGGTAGCCCTGAACGAATCCGATAGCAATCACTCGACTTCGCAGCGATAGCACAGCCACACTGTCGACTACCGCAGTTCTGCGTCAGCCAAATCAAGCGAACACCCTTCGCGAGAGTGACGAACTCAGGGTTTGAGTTCCTGTGCGTTCTGGCGGGCCTCTTCGAGGTCCAGCGACTCCGCTACCTCGACAGCCTCTTCGCGAATTGCGTCTGCGTCCGCAACGGTAACCTCGCCATCTTCGACGAGTACTGAGCCGTCGACCATTGTGAACGTCACGTCCTCGCCGCGGGCAGCAAACACCAGATGTGAGAGCGGGTCGTACAGTGGCGTTGCCCGCGTCGTCTCGGTCGAGAGGCCAACGATGTCGGCACGCCAGCCTTCTTCGAGTTTTCCGAGACGGTCGAAGCCCGCGGCTTCAGCCCCGTTGACGGTCGCCATCTCGAAAATTGTCTCCGCTGGTGTCACCGTCGGGTCCAGTTGGTCGACCTTCTGGAGCGTGCTGGCCTGTTTCATCTCCGTGAACGGGTCGAGCGTGTTGTTACACGGCGGCCCATCGTTACCCAACGCGACGTTGATGTCTCGGTCGAGATAATCGACAACGGGTGCGATTCCACTGGCGAGTTTCATGTTCGACGAGGGGCAGTGCGTGACGTGGGTCCCAGTCTCGGCCAGCAGTTCTCGCTCCTCGTCGTCGGTCCAGACACAGTGTGCCAGCACAACATCGTCGCCGGTCAGGCCAACTTCGTCCAGCCACTGGATGTTTCGCATTCCGGTATCGTCTTCGACTGTCTCGATTTCACCCTGATTCTCGCTGGCGTGAGTATGGATGCGAACGCCGTCGTAGCGGTCAGCCAGTTCCCGACAGCCACGCAGACAGTCTTCGGTGCAGGAGACTGCGAACCGCGGGGTTACGGCGTAGCGAATCCGGTCGTCGAAACTGCCATGATACTTCTGGATGAGTCGTTCGGTATCGGCCAGTGCCTCGTCGGTATCCTCGCGCAGGCCCTCGGGTGAGCGCTGGTCCATCAACACTTTCCCGAGCAGCCCGCGGATCCCCATCTCGCCGGCAGCCTCGAACGCGCGGTCGGCGTGTGCGACCGAGAGGTGGTCGATAACCGTCGTCGTGCCGGACTCGATCAGTTCGAGATAGCCAAGTTTGGCGGCGATTTCCATCTCGTCGGCAGTCAGGGTAGCCTCCATCGGCAGGATATAATCGAACAACCAGTCGAGCAGTTCACGGTCGTCAGAGATACCCCGGCCAAGGCTCTGGACCGAATGAATATGTCCGCCAACCATCCCGGGGACGACGAGGTCACAGGACTGTTCGCGGTGGTCTGGATACTGTTGTGCGAGGCGTTCACGGTCTCCGACGGCGACGATTTCTGCCCCATCGACAACGACCGTCCCATCGTCAATGACCGTAGATGAATCTGCAATGATTGTTCCGCTTATTCTCATTCCGACCGTAATTCCGGAACGAGAGAATTAAATCCTTCGAAGTGCCAGTTAGTCAGTTTCGCGACTGTAGGACTGTAACAGTGCAGACGGCACAGCCAGCCGGTCGCTTTTCGTTTTGATGACAGCATAGGAAAGGACGAGAATCGTCGCCAGATACGGATAGGTTGCCATTATCTGCCCGTTCATCAGGAAATCGATGGTCGGGTTGATAATACCAGCAAGCGGCGTGTCCGCCCCGACAGAGAACGACAGCGCCTGTGAGCGCAACTGGAGTGCGTCGAGCATCCCGAACAGATAGGCCCCAACGAGCATCCGGCTAGGCGTCCACTGTGCGAAGATAACGAGCGCAACGGCAATCCATCCCCGTCCGGCAGTCATCCCGGGCACCCACAGTTGCGAGAACGCAAGCGAGAGGTGTGCGCCGGCCGCACCCGCGAAGCCGCCGCCGATGATCACCGCAAGGTAGCGGAGTTTGAACACCGCAACACCCATCGTGTCGGCCATTTCGGGGTCTTCACCGACCGAGATGAGTTCGAGCCCCATATTCGAGTGGTTGAGGAAATACCACGTAATCGGGACGAGTGCTAGCGCGATGTAGTCGGTCGGCGTGTTGCTGAACAGCGCCGTGCCAATCACCGGAATGTCGACGAGATACTGGCCAACCAGCGGAACCGTCACTTGCGAAAAGCCATCGATACTGTTCTCGACCCACCGAGAGCCGTAGAAGGTCGTCAGCCCAGTCCCAAGCAGGGTGAGCATGACGCCGCTGATAACCTGATTGGCTTTCAGGCTAATGCAGAGGAAAGCGTGAATCGACGCCAGCGCCATCCCGGCGACGATTCCGGCGAACAGGCCGAGCCAGGTGCTCCCGGTGACAACTGTCACGATGAACCCGCCAAGTGCACCAGAGAGCATCATTCCCTCGACGCCCAGGTTGAGCACGCCAGCGCGCTCGCTGATGAGTTCGCCAAGTCCGGCGAGGATGAACACGGTCGCAGCCGAGACAGTCGCGTTGAGAAGTCCTCCGAGGAAGCCCGCCATCAGGCGTCACCTCCGGCCGTCTCGCTCGGGGTTGGCGTTGGGTCGCGCTCAACGGTGAAGTCGATTCGGTACCGCTTGAAGAACTCACCGGTGATCAAAAAGAGGATGATCAGTGCCTGAATGACCTCGACCAGCGCAGCCGGGATGCCGAGGAAAATCTCCATGTTCGTCCCGCCAGTGAACAGCAGCGCGAAAAACAGGCTCGCGAGTAACACCTTGATAGCGCTGTTGCGGCCGAGCAACGCAATCGGAATCGCAGTAAAGCCGTATCCCGGCTCGAAGCCAGCACGAAGTCGCCCCTGTACGCCCGAAATTTCGCTAATGCCGCCGATGCCGGCAAACGCCCCGCCGAGGATAAACACGAGCAGATACACCTTGTACCGACTCATTCCGGCCTGCTCAGCAGCCTCGTCGTTCGAGCCAATGAAGGTAATCTCGAATCCAAGTCGCGTCCGAGTCATCAGGAGATACGTGAAGACGACGATGAGCAGCGCAATGGCGAGACCAAGGTGGACACGCATAAACAGTTCCGGGATAGTCGCAGCCGCCGAAAACCGGTCGGTCTGTGGGAAGTTCCCCGAAGAGCCTCGCATCGGCCCGCGAACCATATAACTGAGAATCTGTAGCGCAACGAACGACAGCAGCAGCGAGGTGATAATCTCGTTCACGTCGTACTTCGCGCGGAGCCAGGCGGGAATCGCAGCCAGCGCACCGCCAGCAATCCCCGCAGTGAGAAGCATGAGCGGGACGAGCGCGACGCCCGGCAGGGAGACGTTCAGCCCGACCCACGACCCCGCGAGCGCACCGATGACAAGTTGCCCTTCGGCGCCAATGTTGAACAGTCCGGCTTTCAGCGGCAGGTAGACAGCGAGACCGGCGAGTACCAGCGGGACAGTTGTGATCAGCGTATCTGCCATCCCAATCTCGCTCGTGGGCGTCTCAATGAGCATCAGCCGGTACGCCTCTATCGGATTCACGTCGATGACGAGCAGGACAACTGCGCTGACAGCCAGTGCCGCAAGCACCGTGAGCACTGGTGTTGCATAGCTGAGCCAGCGCGGAACTCGCTCCCGTGCAGTCAGGTCAATTTCGACGTTCATCACGGCTCACCGTCCTGTCCTGTTGCGATTGGTTGTGGCGACTCTGCAGTGGCCGCATCCGTGCTGGCGCCGCCAGTCATCTCCAGTCCGATTCGGTCACGGTCGGCCGCTTCAGGCGTTGTCTCGTAGACGAACTCGCCTTCGTAGATGACGAGAATCCGGTCGCTCAGGTCGGTGATTTCATCGAGGTCCTCTGAGAGGAGGACAATTCCCGTCCCGTCTGTGCGCTGTTCGAGCAGTGTCTCTCTGATGAACTCGATGGCACCGACATCGACACCTCTCGTTGGCTGGTTCGCAACGAGCAGGTCTGGGTCTCTGGCGAGTTCCCGCGCGAGGATGAGTTTCTGGAGATTGCCGCCAGAGAGGTCGCCAGCGTTCGTTTCGGTGACATCGCGGACTCCGCGAACGTCGAACTCTTCGACCAGTTCTTCTGCGTAGGCTGCCAGTTCGCGGTAATCCAGTCCCATTTGGCTGCCAAAGCGCTCGTCGGTAAACTCTTTCATCGCCGCGTTGTGCATCACCGAGAGGTCTTCTGCACAGCCGTATCGAAGACGGTCCTCGGGAACGAACGACACGTCGTTGTTGACGAACCGTTTGGGTTTTGCACCGGTGAGGTCGGTCCCGCCAACCGTAATGCTCCCGTCAGTGAGTCGGCGCAGTCCCGCAGCCACTTCGGCGAGTTCTTTCTGTCCGTTCCCGCTCACGCCAGCGATTCCGACCACCTCTCCTGCCCGGACCGTGAGGTCGATTCCCGACAACGATTCGATCCCGCGGTCGTTGTCGGCGTGAATGTTCTGGAGTTGTAGCACCGGTTCACCCAGTTCGACACCGTCTTTCTCGACGTTGAACAAGACTTCACGACCGACCATCATCTCGGCCAGGTCAGCCTGCGTCACCTCGGAGACAGTCGCTGTGCCGACGTTTTTCCCCTCACGGAGAATCGTCACCCGGTCGACGACGGACTGCACCTCGTTGAGTTTGTGTGTGATAAAGATGATTGCCAGCCCTTCCTCGGTCAGTCGCTCCAGGGAGTCGAACAGCCGTTCGGCCTCCGCCGGCGTAAGGACAGCAGTCGGTTCGTCGAGAATGAGCAGGTCAGCGTCACGATAGAGTGCTTTGAGAATCTCGACACGCTGTTGTTGGCCAACGTCGAGTTCCCAGATTTTCGCAGTGGCGTCGATATCGAAGCCGTACTGGTCGGCCAGGTCATCGATTCGCTGTGTCGGCACGTCGAGTCCGAGCGAGAACCGTCGTGCGAGCGCCTGGACGACCCCGTTCGAGCGGACCGCTTCGGGGAGTCGGCTCTCGCCGTCACTCCGGAACAGTGTCGCTGGTTCGCGCTCACCGAGCACCACGTTCTGGGCGACGCTCAGTCGCGGAATCAACTGGAAGTGCTGGTGAACCATTCCAATCCCAGCGTCGATGGCGTCCTGCGGAGAGTCGAGTTCGAGTCGCCTGCCGTCAAGATAGATATCCCCCTCATCCTGTGAATATAACCCGTAGAGAATCTTCATCAGCGTGCTCTTGCCCGCCCCGTTCTCACCGAGCAACCCGTGAATTTCGCCGCGTTCGACCTGCAAATCCACGTGGTCGTTTGCAACCACACCCGGAAATTCTTTCAGAATGTTCTGCATCTCTAAAAAGGCAGACTCAGGCATGATGGGTTCTCACAGGGTACAGTCGAGAATGCTGGGACATAAATTTTTCTACTACGGGGGATGGGCAATTGTGTTGCTCTCTGCGTAAAATGTTCGCTACAGCGCAATTCGGTCGCTGCAGACCCCGTTCGCGCGCTGATACGCAGGGTTCGATTGGACGAGTACTGAACAGCTGTAAGGAATTATGCCCAAGCTCCACCGCGCAGACACAAGATAAATAGAAAGTAACGGATATCGCGCAGTATGTTTATATTTTCCGGAAGAAATCGCAATACTGCCATCCATGCGCAGATTTATAACCTATAGACGAAACTAGTCAATGGAGTGCTACTGGTTCGGGTAGAAGTGAACCACAACAGAGTACACAAACCATGACAAGGCAAATTTCACGGCGGAAGGCAATCGCAGGAATCGGCTCGGCGGCCGCACTGGGCCTCGCTGGCTGTAGCGAGAGTGTCAGTTCGGGTGACGGGGAAGTTAGCGCAGCGTGGGTCTACAACTCCGAAATCGGCGACCTCGGCTGGTCGTGGGCGCACAACGAGGGCCGCAAGGCTGTTGCTAACGAGAACGACTGGCTGGATACACAGTACACAGAAGCCGTCGCCCCAGAAGAGTCCGAACAGGTGTTTCGGCAGTACGCCAACAGCGGCGTCGACATCATCTTCGGCTGTACGTTCGGCTATCAGGACCCGATGGCGACTGTCGCCGAAGAGTATCCCGACGTCTACTTCGAGCACAACACCGGCTACACGACCAAAGAGAACATGGGTCGGTACATGGGTCGGATCTACGAGGCACGGTATCTCGCCGGCCAGGCCGCCGGGATGCTCACCGAGACAGACACGCTGGGCTACGTGGCAGCGTTCCCGATTGCGGAGGTTGTCCGAGGAATCAACGCCTATACCCTCGGCGCGGCGTCAGTCAACGACAGCGTCACGACAAAAGTGCGCTGGGTGAACAGTTGGTTCGACCCGCCAAGCGAGAGCGAGGCCGCCAGTGCATTGCTCGACGAGAATGTCGACGTGATGGCACAGCATCAGGACTCCCCGGCGGCGCTCACCGAAGCAGCCAACGCGGGTATCTGGGCGACGGGCTACGACGCGCCGATGCAGGAACAGGCCGGCGGCAACTACCTCACCTCCCCAATCTGGCACTGGGAGGAGTTCTACGGCCCAACAGTCGAAGCAGTTAGAAACGACGAGTGGGAGGCTGACGCCTACTGGGAAGGCATGGACTCGGGCATCTGTGACATCGACGACTGGGGACCAGAGGTGCCCCAAGATGTCAAAGACGAAGTCAATGCCTCCCGCGAGGAGGTTATCAACGACAATCTCGACGTGTGGGCTGGCTCGAAGTTCGAGGGCGAAAGCGACGAGTTCCTCTTCCAGAATATGGGCAGTTACGTGGAGCAAGTCGAAGGCGAAGTGCCGTAACTCGGAGACGGCAATCCACCTTCTTTAGCGAGCGTAACCGTACACAGCGGCCGCACAGGACGGACAGCCAATCTCAGCTGCCGCGGTACGTGGTGTAGCCACCCGGCGAGAGCAACAGCGGGACGTGGTAGTGCTCGTCTGGGTCGGCAATCACGAACCGAACCGGGACGGTGTCGAGAAACGACGATTCTGCGTCGACTGATTCGTAGTAACTGCCAACATCGAACGTGAGTTCGTAGGTACCGGCAGCCATCTCCTCGCCGGTGAGCAGCGGGTCGTCGAGACGGCCGTCGTGGTTGGTCGTCCCCTGCGCAATTGTTTCAGTAGTACCGTCGTCGTCGAGTCGCTGGAGCGTCACCTCGACGCCGGGGGCTGGTCCCTCCCGGCCCGTGTCGAGGACGTGTGTCGTCAGGTCCCCGCTCATTGGTCGCCCTCCAGGTCATCGTGGTCCATCGAAAACTGCTGGAAGCCAGTTGGCCGTGGTGGCTCCATAAGCACTGTCCCCTCGCCCTCGAGGTCAGCACGCTCCTGAATCCAGGTTCGGTTGTTCGCCTCGAAACTGACAGATTCGAGTTGCGGGTAACGCTCCAGAATCCGCAGTCCAATCTGGTAAATCAGGTCCTGAATCGAGTTCGAGTCGACTTCATCGAACACGACATGAGCAATGTCACGAACCTGCTCGGCCGGGACGTACGCCCCAGCGTCCTCACCGAGGGCGTGTGCTGGGTTGTCGTACGTCCAGAAGATGTCGAGCGTGATGTGTAGCGCGCGGTCCTCGCGCTCCGGCAGCGTCGTGTATTCGTCCTGAACGTAGTCCTCGAAGGAACTGCCCTGCACTTTGACGAGTTCGATGTCGGTCACGCCGCTAATTTGTTCCTCGATGGTCGGGCCGTTCTCGGTGCGCGTGAGATAGAGTTCGCCGAAGGCAGACTCGTCGTTGGACTGTCGGAAGACCAGGTCACTGGCCTCGAAGCCGTCCTCGGTTGGAACCTGTCGCTGCTCGAACGGAATTTCGTCGGCAGACATCTGGATCCCCTCCATCTGGTCGTAAGTCTCCAGAAATTTGGTGCCGACAAAATCCAAGAAGGCTTCGAGCGTCGACCCATCGAACTCGCCAGCCTGGTGCAGGACGAAGTTTTTCATCGAGTCCGTCGCGACAACCTCGCTGTTGTCGCCCTCGCTGAACGAGGGCAGGAACTGTTCGCCTTCGACCTGAACGCGGACGTCGAGGCCGAACAGCGTGTTATCTCGACCGGTAAAGGTCGATTCGGGAATCGGCTCGACGCCCTCTAGCGGCGCGGCGTAGGTCCGGTAGACGGCCACTTTCTCTTTGCCGTAGTTCATCGTTCGCTCCTCGGAGTCGCTGTCGCTACGCGCTGAGCGCTTCTGGTTAATCGTCATCGTCTAGCAATACTGTTCAGAGCAGCATACAAAAATCCTCGTATCCACTCAAGAAAAGACGCGAACACACCCCAGAGACAGCACAATCAGGCTATTCGAGGCTGTCAAATTCGGGACCGAGCGACTCAGGACTCGAACCGGTCTTCGAGACGGAACCGGGCAATCGTATGTACTTCCGAGAGCGCAGTCTGGAACTCCTCGGATTCGGAGTGCTCGACGCGACGCTCCATCGCGTCCTTGATTGCCTCGGGCGATTCGTCCTTGACAGCCATGATGAACGGAAAGCCGAACTGCTCGCGATAGCGGTCGTTCAGTCGCTCGAACGTCTCGTACAGCGCTGGTGAGAGGGTGTCGAGACCGGCCGACGCCTGTTCAGATTTGGAGGCGTCGGTGACGCCAGTCTGGTCGCCGAGGTCAGGGTGGGCGCGCAACAGTTCGAGTTTCCGCTCCGCTGAGGCGCTGTCGACTGCTGCTCGCATCGCGTCTCGAAGGCCCTCGACGGAGTCGAATGGTCGCTCGCTCGCAACCTGCTCGGCGACCCACGGCGAATGCTCGTAAATCCCGCCCAGTTCGTCCACGAAGGTCTGTTCGTCTACGCGGTTGAGTTCCGCAAGCGTCTCCACGGTCATAGAGTGGATTCCTCGGCGGCGTAACTTAAAATGTCGCGTCCGTCAGGCGTCCCAGTCCGGAATCTCCCGCTCGATAAACCGGCCATGCCCAGGGTCTGCCACAATGTCGCCGTCGTCGGCGACAACCTCCCCACGGACGAGGGTCTTCGTTACCCCACCAGTGACAGTTCGACCCTCGTACAGCGAGTAATCAGCCTTCGAGGCGTTGTCCTCGGCCGTAATCGTCTGGGTCTTCTCGGGGTCGAACAGAACGATGTCGGCGTCGGTGCCGGGGTCGAGTGTCCCCTTGTTCGGGAGGCCGAAGGTGGCCGCCGGATTCGCGCACATGACTCGGACGAGAAACGGGTACGAGAAGCCGCGTTCGTTCACTGCCTCGTCGTGGAACACCGGCAAACTCACCTGAATGCTGTTGGCTCCGTACGGTCCCTCCCACCACGGCCGGTCTTCCTTGCTCGCGGCCAGTTGGGCGACGTGGTCAGTCGAGACGACGCTCAACACACCGCGTTCGAGATACTCGAACATCGCGTCGACATCGTCGTGCGACCGAATCGGTGGCGCAATCTTGGCGAGAGTGCCGCGGTCAGCGTGAATTGAATCGTCGAGAGCGGTGTAATGGGTACAGGTCTCCGCACGAATCTGTGAGCCATCGTCCTGGAACTGGTCGAACACCTCGGCAGCATCTCGACAGGAGGTGTGAAAGCCGTAGTACTTCCCGCCCGTCTCGCGGGCAATCCGGGCCGCGTCGTCGGCCGCCATCGCCTCGGTGTAGGGCGGTCTGGACTGGGGATACGATTCGGGGTCGTCTGCACCCTCAGCTTGGAGGTCTGCAATCAACGACTGGCAGACAGAATCGTCTTCTGTGTGGACAACGCCGACCGCACCGTGGTCCGCGAGCGTGTCGAACACGCGCCGCAGGTAGCCGTTCGAGACGCCAAACTCGTAGGCGGTGTACATCTTGAACGACGTAATGCCTGCCTCGATGAGGTCGGGAATCTCCGCGAAGAGGTCGTCGCCTTCTCGGAGGATTCCGCCGTGCAGGCCGAAGTCAATCAGTGCTTCCTCAGCGTTTGTGCGCTTTTGTTCGACACCCTCGGCAAGTGGTGCGGGGTCGTCCCACGGACTCTCTGGTCCGTCGTAGGCTTGCCAGCCGAAGTCGATAAACGTCGTGACGCCGCCGAGGGCGGCCGCGCTCGTTGCTGTCTGGTAGCTATCGATCGACACGTGGTCGTCGACGTGGACGTGCGGGTCGACGACCCCCGGCAACACCAGTTGTCCTGTTGCGTCGATTCGTCTCTCTGCGTCGGGAAGGGATTGCTCGTTGCCCACGCCGACGATACTGCCATCGTCGATAGCGACGGCAGCCTCGACCGTCGCAGTGGCAGTGACGAGCGTCCCGCCAGCAATGACTGTCTCAACCGACATGGCCCCTGCTACACTGTCGTCCCGATTATAGCTGCCGGTCAGTACTCCTCGCGAATCGAGTCCAAGTCCGCCGGCGTGTCGATATCACGGTGGATTCCCGGATCATCGACAGCGACACGGGCGACATCGGGACGGGTTTCGATGAGTTCCCGGCCGCCCTTGTCACCCGTCACGGCCGCGAGTTCATCGAAGTGCTCCGCACCGAACAGCACTGGGTTCCCACGCCGACCATCGACGGTTGGGACCACGATTGCCCCGCGACTCTCTTGGAACGCTGTGACCAGCGCGTCGATAGTCGAAGAGTCGACGAGTGGCATATCACCGAGGACGAAGACAGCGCCGTCCCACCCAGTCTCGCGTGCGGCCGCGACACCTGCTCGGACGGAGCTATGCTGGCCCTCGCCGAAGCGGTCGTTGTGCCGGGTCTCGAAGCTATCAGGAAGGGCTGCCCGGACAGCGTCAGCTTCGTGGCCAAGGATGGCAACCCTCCCCGCAAGGTCGGCGTCGAGCACCGTCTGGGCGGCGTGGCTGAGGAGTGGCCGCCCCGCAAGGTCTGCCAGCAGTTTGTTCGACCCACCGAAGCGCTCGCTCTGACCGGCGGCCAACAGCACAGCCCCAACCGTCATCGGTCGCTCACCGGCCGAGTCAGC
>JAQCNR010000038.1 GCA_028274925.1 Halovenus sp. | reverse complement strand
CGGTGCTGACTCGACGACGTTTCGCACTGAGTGTGGGGACTGTGGGGCGAGCAGTTCCAGACGCTGACGCCTGCAACCCGGACGGAACGGCGACTCATTGACCACTTCTCCGCGTGGGTCGCTCGCTTCACTGCGGTGCTGAACCCGTACATTCCGCGGTAAGCTACAGTGTTGCGGGTAGCCGAACCGCGACTGTCGTTCCGTCCGGGCCCTGTTCGGGGAACGCGAGTTCGCCGCCGAGTTCTCGCACTGTCCAGTTTGTGACCCACAATCCGAGCCCGCTCCCGTGTTTCAGCGGCGTCTCTGTCCCGGCGTCGAGTACGGTCACCTCTCTGTCGGGAATGCCCGGGCCATCATCGGCAACGGTAATGGTCACGGGATACGGTTCTGCTGAGGAGTTAACAGTCGCGCCAAGTCGAACCGCCGGCGTCTCACTGTCAGCGTGTTCGATTGCGTTCTCGACCAGATTCGTGAGCGCGAACGACAGCGCTTCTCGGTCAGTTTCGACCGTCTCGTCCGGGCACTGCTCGACAGTTACCGTCGCTGCGGGCCACCGTTGCCTGCTGTCGGCGGCAATCTCCCCGAGCACATCACTGAGGTTGACTGCTGTGGGGGTGCCGGACTCGTCGATGACAGTCTGGATTCGTTTGGCCTTGTGGCTCAACGCGGTTAGCGAGTCGGCCGATTCCATTGCCGTATCGAGCCGGTCCTGTAACGCTGTGTCTGTCAGGTCTGCGGCGACAGCTTCGGTGTTAGCCTTGATCACACTCGTCTGGTTGCGGAGATTATGCCTGACGATGCGGTTGAGCACTTCGAGTCGCTGCCGGCGGCGCTCTCGGTCGCTGATATCGCGCAGGCTCACCATCGACCCGATACGGCGGCCGTGCTGGTCGGTCAGCCCTGTCACCTGCGGGTCGAACTCTGCAACGCCGTCGTCGGTCCGCAGTGACACTGTCTCGTGGGCGGCCAGGTCTTCGATACCGTCTCCCAGTGTCTCGGCAAGCGGCTCTCCTGTCGGGTCGTCTGCGAAGGCAGCCAACGTCGCCGGGTGCTCGTTGTGGCGAATAATTCGGTCAGTGTCGTCGGTAATGACGATGGTGTCCTCTGCCTCACGGAGCACCGCTCGCTCGCCGATGGTGCCGGCAGCAGGTGTCGCGTCGAAGACATCATCGGCAAACAGCGCCAGCGTGACGACGACACAACTCGCAACCAGTCCGGTCGCATAGACGCCGAACAGCACTACTTCACCGACTCGTTCGGTCAGCACGCCGAAGGCGTTCATCGTCAGTGCCGGAATTGCACCGGCCAGCGCCAGCCACACCCCCTGTCTCAGCGAGAGGTGGCCGTATCTGGCTGCCGCCTGCAAGACGAGCAACGACCCGATAACTGCCACTGCGGCGTAGTAGACGAACACGAGAATCCCAACAACCTCGAAGGCGGCGACGCCGGCACCGGTCGTAATCGACCAGAACCACGGGAGAAGTCCGACCACCGGCAACCCGACAACGAGCCAACTCCGCCCTGTGGACGGCCGCCCGGTGTAGACGAGGCTGAACAGAAACCACGGGATAACGGCCACCACCCAGACCAGTCCGGAGACGCCAACTGTCCCGGCGACCAGGCTGAGCAAGCTATCGACCAGCGGGAGCGCACCCCACACCCCGACGTAGACGCCAAACAGCGTCGACCCTGGGTCGTCCCACCACCACACCGTCGCAGCGCCCAGCAGACAGAGTCCAGCCCCGGCGGCGAACACCACGCCAAGCAGGACGGTGAGGGGGCTAGCCATGTAGATACAACTCAGCCAGCAGCGGTATGATGGTTTCGCTCAGTTTCTGTTAGACAAACTCCATCGCTGCGCCGAGGGCAAGCGGGACGCGTCCTTCAGTGTAGCCCTCGATATGGCCCGACGGACGTGCCCGATAGACGACTGCTGGTCGGTGGCCGACCGAGGGCTGTTCGGCGAGGACGTCTTCCCACTGCTGGCGCCGAAAATTCGAGCAATCGACGACGAGGACGGCCCCACCGCCGTGTTCAGCGAGTTGGCCGCTGGTTTTCGTCGCTGCCGTCTCCCGGACGGCCGCGACTGCTGCTGCCCGCCGGTCGTCGGGATTGACCGGCCGTGTGACCTCCACGAGTACGTTCGTCTCTCCGTCCGTGGCGCGGAAATCCAGCGAGTGTCCGGTCGTCACCTCGATTTCGGGGGTGATATCGTAGCCCGCCTCGGTCAACAGTTTCGCGGCGATGAACTCTGCCATCGCCGCGGCCATTCTGGTATGGTCAACGTCGACGCTGGTACCGAGTTTTCCGGCCATCACGTAGCGGTACTCGTCGAGCACGCCAGTCTGGAGAAAGCGCTCGAAGAAGGTGGCTGCCTCTCGCCAGCCGGATTCCGGAAAGCCCGCAGCGTGGCGGCGGAAAAACGCCTGTGTCGACCCGCGGCCGTCCTTCGACATAAACACCGGCAGGAAAAACCACGAGAGATACGGATACGACTCCAGCCACGGGTCGCGCTCGTACAGCGTGTCGAGCAGTTCGCGCTGGGCCCACCTCGCGACGGGATACGGCGCTTCCTCCCAGTCGATTTTGTCCGTGCGCCACAGTGGTTGGGGTGTCTCGGTGTTGCCCATCCAGTATGCGTTGTCATCAGTTGCAAACAGCGCAAGGTCCCCGTTGTCCATCTCGAAGCGATAGGTCCGCCACGAGCCGTTGATATCGAATCGCGGGCCGACCGACTCGGCACCGATATTCGACTGCAGGCGCTGGAGAATCTGTGACTGGACCTGCCCGTCACTCCAGCCATGAGGCGAAAATCGGAAGCGAAGCGGCTGTGCCACTAGCTGATTGTACGAGCAGTGCCGGTAAAACGTCTTGGCATCTCTGAGTGGGAGTGTTTGGAGGAGTGACAGTCAGCGGTGTCTCGACAGTGAACAACCAGAAAGCCCCGAGGTTCTCGACTCGGGGGGACTTGCTGTCTCAGAAAATCGAAGATTTTCAGGATGACGAGAGAGCGAAGCTCTCTCGAACCACGCGCGCTCCCGTCGGTCGCGTGCTTACGTCGTCCGCCTTCGTCGAGAACCTCACCGGGAGAGCAAAGCTCTCCCGAGCTCACGGCGCTCCGCGCCGTGAACGCCCCTTTCAGTCCCACCCGCGGTGGCCAGTGGCGCAAGCAACAGGGTGGGACTGAAAGGGGCTGCTCGCTTGGTCCGTCCCGGACGAAGCAAGGACCAACTGGACCGCAGCGAGTCCCGGACGGTCAAGCGAGCAGGGGCTTTCTGGTTCTACAATTCACCAACTTCGCTCTCTACTCTCACTCCGTGTCGCCGAACTCGTCGATCCGACTGTGAACGTACTCGGCCCAGGCATCCAGCGTCTCGTGCATCAACTCCCGGGCCTCAGGGAGCGGCGTCGGGGCATACTGGTAGACGTGGCCGCCGCCGTCGAGCAGTCGGCGTTCGCGGGTGGCGAGGCCTTTCTCTCGTAGCGTCGACAGCGAGCGGTTGACGTTACTCCGGTCGCGGTCGAGTTCGGCCGCCAGTTCCTCGACGGTGCTGCCGGGTGTCGATAGCAACGTCTCGTAGGTCTTTGCCTCGTGGTGCTGGATATTGAACACGCAGGCGAGCACCTCGCGCAGTTCCGGTTCTTCATCGAGCATCAGTTCACGGAACTTCGCGGGGGAAGGGTCGACATCGGCCATACCAGCCGTTGTACCTCGTTGCGAATAAAAGCCCGCAGTTACCCTGTCGTTACCCGTCGGCACTGCCGTACCCCTGGTTGCGGAGACAGGTCTGCATCTCGTCGGGTGAATCGTGTTTATGCAACCGCGCCGGCGTGTCACAGTAGTAGGTCCCGCCGTTGTACCGCAGCGTCACCTCGTGCTCAGAACCCAGAAACTCGGTGTGGACAACAACACGCCGGCCATCCTCCAGCGTTGTCATAATCTCCTCGACGCTCAGTTCACCGGCGTCAATCACGAGCGGCTCGGCCATACCAACTGTTCGGACAGCGACCATTTGAGTGGTCCGCTTCGAACCCAGAGGAGTCAACTTGCTCCCGCCCCTCACTCAACCTGTGACAGCGGAGACGCTCCTCGTACGCCACGGTGAGACGGACTGGAACCGAGAAGGACGACTACAGGGCTGGGCCCCGACGCCACTGAACGAACGCGGCCGCGAACAGGCCCGTCGACTCGGCGTCGAACTCGCCGAGCAGTACGATATCGACAGAATTGTCGCCTCCGACACGACTCGAACACGCGAGACGACCGAAGGAATTCGCGACGCCGATATCGCTCCCGAACCGGAGTTCACCGAGGCGTGGCGTGAGCGCGGCCTTGGGGTCTATCAGGGCTTTACCTGGGGCGACCTTGAGGGGCGATTTCCGACCTTCGAGTACAGCAATGGCTTGCTCGCTCTCGAAGACGAACCCGAAGGTGGCGAGTCGCTCATCGACCTCTACGAACGAGTCCAGACGGCGTGGGAAGACGTGACCGCGAACGCAGAGGGCACGACGCTCGTCGTTACACACGGTGGCCCGATTACTGTGGTCCTTGCGATGCTCCAAAACTTCGATATTCCGGCTGCTATCGAGCAGTACAGCATCAACAACTGCGCGGTCACAGAAATCGAACTCCCCGAGGAAGAAATTGTTCGGGCAAATGAACTGCTTTACGAGACAGTGCCGCCGAGCCAGATCTAATCAGTCGGATACTCTGCTTCGAGCGGGTCAGGTTCTGTGGCCGGGCTGACGCTTCCTGTCTGGTAGCCGTGCAAGTCCAGCGTGACGTGCTCGAATCCTAAATCGGCGATATGCTCGCGGGCTGCTCGAATGAAATCCGGGTCCAGCGCCACATCGAGTTCCTCCTCAGAGACCTCGATGCGGGCGAGGCCGTCGTGGTCTCGGACGCGGAACTGGTCGAATCCCCACGTCCGAAGCAGTCGCTCGGCCTTCTCGATGCGACTGAGTCGGTCCTCAGTCACTTCCAGTCCTGTCGGAATTCGTGAGGAGAGACAGGCCATCGAGGGCTTGTCTGCGACCGACAGTCCGTAGTGCTCGGCAATCTCACGAACCTCTGGTTTCTCGATGTCGTGAGCGAGCAGCGGCGAGTACGCATCCAGTTCGTCGACGGCCTGCAGGCCGGGCCGGTGGCCCTCTCCAGGGTCGGAGGCGTTCGTGCCGTCACAGACCGTCTCAATGTCCAGTTCTGCGGCGCGGTCGAACATCGCGCCCAGTCGCATCGTCCGGCAGTGATAGCAGCGACTCTCGTCGTTGGCGACGAAGTCCTCACTGTCGAGTTCGCTGAACTCGACGATTTCGTGGCGAATGCCAATCTCTTCGGCGACTCGTTTCGCGTCGTCCAGTTCTGCCTCCGGGAGCGTCTCGCTGCGGGCCGTGCAGGCAACAGCGTCCGAACCCAGCGCGTCCTCGGCAATCGCGGCGACGACGCTCGAGTCGACCCCGCCCGAGAACGCGACGAGCACGGACTCGCGCTCGGCAAGGTCTGCTCGGGCGGCGTCGAGTTTCGCTTCGGTCATAGCCTCTGTTCTCGCTCACAGCGCAAAAACGCGTCGCACCCGCCTCACTCGTTGACGATAGCCGTCTCGAAATCCCCGTCGTCGTATTCGACGCCGGCG
>JAQCNR010000037.1 GCA_028274925.1 Halovenus sp. | reverse complement strand
GGCCGGCGTCGGCATCGACGGTGAACTCGTCGAGCAGGTTCACGAAGAGAACGAGCGGATGGTCTTCGAGATGCGCGGCCGACTCACCGGAGAGATTGAATTCACCTTCGAGGAACGCGACGGCGGAACGGAAGTCACCTACAGCGCGGAGTACGACATCCCAGGCCGGGTGCTCTCGAAGGCAGCAGAGCCATTTGTCAAACGGTACAACGAGCGGGAACTGCGGACGACACTGGAGAATCTCAAGACAGTACTCCAATCCGAGGAGCAGGCGGCGTCGTAAGCTACTACTGACGGGGTATCGAGGCTGTCGTATGGAGGAGTAGGTCCGCTGGTTTCCGGACTCGGGCAGTTCTATCAGATTCTCACAGCGGGCGGACTCTGTCTCGGACTGGCAGCGTTCGCGACGGCAGTCGCGACCACGAACCCCGTCTTCCTGTTCGTCGCGCTGGTCTGGCTGGCGGTCGCTCCAGCGGTCGTCTGGGTCGCTGCTCGTCGGGGCAACGAGTGAGTTAGGACCGCAACCCTGCCGGAAGGACGGCATCGAGTAGGCCCGAACTAGTCACATCTTCCTCGATAACCGCCTCGGCGACGTGTTCACCGCTGAGCAGACTCATCGGGGCGCCGTGATTGGGGGCTGTTCCATCTGCCAGCGCACCCACTCGCCGGGGAGAGAAGTCGTCGTGCCCATGGCAGTTGATATGGGTGGAACTATCCTAAGCCAGCGGCTACAGTATTGTGGGCATTCAAAAGAGGCCGAACGACAGAATCAGGGCAGCGCGAACAGGGTGAGTTCTCAGTCCGCGCCGGCAACGAGACTGCTGTCGGACTGGAGTGGGCCCTCCTCAGTGATTTCGAGAACGACGCCCGCTTCGGGGTCAACCGAGAGTTCGATAGAATTGACCTGAAGCACGTATTCGCTGGTGTGCTGGCCGGAGCGGGAGAGTCGGACTCGCTCGTCGAGCACACCGACATCGGTGAGTTGGTCGACCTTGCGGTAGGTCGTCGAAAGCGGGAGGTCACAGCGCTCAGAGAGTTCACTCGCCGACAGTGCCTCGCTGGTCGTCGCCTCGATAATCGACCGGCAGTCGGGGTCTTCGAGCGTGCTGAGAAGTGATTCAACGTCGGCTTCCTCAGTCACCGTCGTCTGTTCGCCGCTCGGGCCAGTTCGAGCCCCAGACATCGAAGGGTGGTTCATACCCATTACTTTTGGACAGACCGAAACCAGTTCTTACCACCCATATCGAGGGAGGTTTAAATACAACGGGTCAGCGGCGCAGCGTCAGGCGTCGTCGCCAGGCTCTGTGTCCGGGCTGGCGGCGGTTCCGGTCGGGCCGACCGAGAAGACGAACTCGTGTTCTTCCTCTGTCTCGAAGCGGTCGAGAATTTCACGGAGTGGTTCGGCGTAGCGCTGGAGTTCGTTGGCCCGGTCTGAGACGGTGTTCAGTTCGGCAGCCTGTTCCTCTGCTGCGCCCGCGACTTCCTGTGATTCAGCCATCGTCTGCTGGCTCAGTTCGGCGATATGGTCGAGTTCGTCAGCCACGTCGCGAATCTGTGCGAGCGCGTCGTCGACAGAGACATTGTCGTACTCAGTGGCAATCGCTTCAATCCGTTCGACAGTCTCTTCCATCGACCGGCGGAGTTCGTCGAGACGGTCTTTCTGGTTGTAGGCGTCGTCGGAGATTTTCTGGATGGATTCGGCCACCTGCTCGCTGGCTTCCCGGACCGTCCGAGAGCTTTGCTCGACTTCAGCCCCGGCCTGGTCAACCTCGTCAATGTAGCTTTTGAGTTGGCCGGTGGTCTTTTCCAGTTCGCCGATCATCTCGTTGAACTCCTCGGCAATCTGGTCCATCGAGTCTTCTTCGCCGTCCTGTTCCATCCGGCGAGTCATGTCGCCCTCGCTGACCTGTTGCATCACGTCGGAGTACTCCTCGGCT
>JAQCNR010000034.1 GCA_028274925.1 Halovenus sp. | reverse complement strand
GATTGCGCTGCGCAAGGCCAAACGAGTGATGAACCAGGGAGCAGACGAGAACCTCGACGCTGGCCTCGAAATGGAGAGTCAGGCCTTCGGTCTGCTGCTGACAACCGACGACATGATGGAAGGCGTCGCCGCCTTCTCCGCAGACCGCGACCCCGAATTCGAGGGCGAGTAAGGCAAGCGACGCGGATTTTTTGGCTGCTGCGGGGCTACCCCGGATATGCTCGAACGACACTGGCACGGCTGGACCACACCCGAAGACGCAGACGCCTACAAGCAACTGCTCCGAGATGAGGTGTTTGCGGGACTGGACGACATCGACGGCTACCACGACGTGCGCGTGCTCCGACGCGAGGACGGTGACGAGGTGGAGTTCTGTACGGTGATGCGATTCGACTCTATCGAGGCCGTCGAGGAGTTCGCCGGCCAGCCAGTCGAGGAGGCACACGTCCCGCCGGCGGCCAAGAAGTTGCTGACGCGGTACGACGACCACGCGACACACTACGAACTGCGAGTCGGCCGCGAGTCCTGACACAATTCCTATGGCCGCCAATCGACTAGCCGGAGAGAGATGGTGAACTCCCGACTGCTCACCGCCGCCGTGGGGTTGATTGCCAGCCTCGCGGTCAGCGCCGCGCTCTGGCTGTACTTCGATACGTTCCTGTTTTTCTTGTTTCTCCCGTTCGTTCCCTTTCTGTTCCGGGGCGTCGGCAGCGAGGAGCGCGAGGAGCCAACTCCGCGTGAGTGTCCGCAGTGTGATTTCGAGACACTGAACCACGAGTACGACTACTGCCCGCGCGACGGGCGACGGTTACAGGAATCACGTCGAAAAGACAGAGATGGCGGCTGGTCGTGACTACAGAATGACGAACCAGATGACGCCGCTGACGACGAGCAGGACGATTGCGTAGACGACGAGGCTAATGAGAAATGAGAGAATCCGAAAGGGCAGTAAAACGAGCTTTATCGGCAGCATCAGCAGCGACCACAGCAGGCCGAGCAGTTTCCCAATCATATCAGAAGGGTCGTGTCGACAGGGTGAGAACTTTGTGGCGTGTCGACCTCACCGCCGGAGTCGCGCCACGGTTTCTGAGTCGCTTTCGTCGAGTTCGACAAGGTCGTCGTCTGCCAAGTCGGTCAGAATGTCCCGGAGCCACTCGCTGCCGTACTGGCCCTCCGGGGCGTAATCGACCCTAATTCGGGGGCCGAGTGTGTCCAGTGCCAGTTCGTCGTGTTCGCCGAGCGTGTTGACGATGCGGCCGCGGAATTGCCGGCGACTGCCCTCGAAATCCGGCTGTTCTGGCACGTCCGGCGCGGTGAAATCACCGGTGTGGTAGGCCTCGCAGTGTTCCCGCCACGGACAGGACTGCTCGTCACAGGCCGGTGTCTGGCCGCAGGCCACACCACCTAATTCCATGATGGCGTTGTTCCAGTCCCGCGATTCACCCTCGGGCATGAGTTCGTTTGCTGCTTGCTCGAAGGCTGTGTCGTCGTCTGGGCAGCCAAAGGCGCGGTAGAGGACTCGTTTGACGTTCGTATCCACGACGGCGTTGCCGTTGTTGAACGCGAAACTCGCGACTGCGTTGGCGGTGTATGGCCCAACGCCCATCAGTTCGGAGAGTTCGTCGGGCGTCTCGGGGAAGGAGCCGTCGTACTCGGTTTCAACCTGTTCTGCGGCTTCGTGGAGGTACTTCGCACGGTTGTTGTACCCCAGACTGTGGTCGCTCCAGAACGCGACCACATCGGCGCGGTCGGCCGCCGCGAGGTCGGCAGTCGTCGGCCAGCGCTGCAGGAAATCGTCCCACGCCTCGACAACTCGCCCGAGTTGGGTCTGCTGGCTCATCACTTCTGAGACCAGAATCTCGTAGGGGTTGGTCGTCTCTCGCCACGGGAACGACCGGTGGTCCTCGCGGTACCACGAAAGCAGTGCGGACTGGACTGCGTCGGTGTCGACTCCCTCGAGACACTCTGGGGCCGCCTCGCTCATAGATACTCCTTGGGGCCGACTGATTTGTGTGTGGTGGTTGGTTCGTAGACTGGTGAGACAACCCTCACTCGGAATCCTCGGGTGGCGCGTCTCTCTGGAGTTGGCGTTTCAACAGGTAGCCAGCACCACCGAGTCCAGCAAGTGCCCCGCCGGCAGTGAATCCCGGCCCCGAGTCGTCGGCACTCTCTCCGTCATCCTCACTGCTCTCCTCTGCCCCGTTGACGGTTGCTTCGTCACTGTCGCTGTTCCCATCGGTTCCGTCGGCACTCGCATCATCCGTAGTATCGCCATCACCGTCGCCATTCGCGTCGCCAGTTTCGTCGCCGCTGTTGTCTACCGGGCTGAACTCGGCCGGCCGACAGGGCTGGTGCCAGACGTTACCACAGTCCGGGTAGTCCGGAATGTCGGCGTCGATGGCGGGGACCAGCGGTAACGCAAGTTTCGTCGGCGTCTCGGGCATGTGAACGACTTCGTTGGTCGATTTTGTGTCGTGTAACTCGAATGCCCACCGGTCGCGATTGCCGCCGGGAACCTCGATTGCGAGGCGGACCCGTGAGCCCTCGCGAAAGACGTGTCCGAACGGGAACAACTCGACGCGCATTTGCTCGATTCCCTCACCGAGGGGTTGTGCGTCTTCGCGGCGGTGTGTGTGCCAGGGACGGCGAGGCTTTGTCCGGGCCGGGTTCTCGGCGCGGTGACTCGCCCGCAAGACGCCCATCTGGACGAACATCTCCTCACCGTCGGGGCGAACCTCCGAGAGCGTTACCTGCACGTCTGTATCCGCTGCAGTCGAGACAACAGAGAGGTCGACCAGCCCGGACCCCAAGCACACGTGGTCGTCTGTCAGTTCTTCGGAGACGAAGGCAACAGTCCCGTCGTCGGGACGATGCTCCCACTGTAGTCGGCCTTGGTCATCTCGAGTGATCTGTTGCTCCTCGGGCGGAATCGGGCTGTACTCGTAGCTACTCGTCTCCTGCGAACCCGCGTCGGGTGGTGAATCGTCGAGTGTGCCGTCTGGCTGGCAGTACAGTTCCCACGTCTCGACGTTCTCCGGAGGCCACTCGGTATGTGTCGTCTCGAATCGGGACGTCTGTGCCAGCAACGACTGCGCGTTGCTTCGCTCCCAGAACATCGTGACCGGTTCCGACTCGTACGCTGCAAGTGCCTCGCCGTAAGAGCCTTGATCTTGGTCCGGAACCTCCTCTTTGAGGTAGTACTCGTAGAATCTGAAGAGTTCGTTCGAGATTCCCGGTGTGAAGTACGCGGCGTGGCCACCGTTAGTCCCGGCGAACTGGACCGGAGTGTCGTCAGGGAGAAATTCGTACAGTCGCGCAGCACGCGGGCCGGTCTGTTCATCCTGCCATGAAACTACGAGAAACGTCGGCACCTCGATTTGGTCAAGTATCTGCAGCGGTGCCCGCTCACGAAAGAGCCCTTCGTAGTACGGGCTGCGTTCCATTTGGTCGACGAGACTGCGGTTCTGGAGGCGGAGCTGCTGGTTTGCCTCACACGTCTGGTCGCCGTTAGCGATTCGCTGGTCGACGTTTCCGGACCCACCGCCGGGTTCGAATGCCCTGTCCCGGTCCTCTGCCCACTCTGTCGCGAACCGGCTATTTTGGATTCCGCCGGGGTAGGCGGTGTCGCGGTAGAAGTCACCGATTGGCGCGCCTGGCGCGATGCAGTCGAGCGACGGGGGCTGTGCAGCGGCGACATACAGTTGGGTAAAGCCGGGAAAGGAGAGGCCGACCATCCCGACGTTGCCCGCCCAGTCCTGAGCAGCAATTGTTTCGACAATGTCGTAGCCGTCGAGGCGCTGAAGCTGTTCGCCGAAATCGAACTTGCCGCCAGAACAGGCGGAACCACGCATATTGACCCCAACTATCGCATACCCCATCCCATCCACAATAATGCGTTTCAATTGGTCGCCGCCCTGAATGCTGACCGAGGGTTCGTACCCCGAGTGAAGAATGAGCGTCGGATACGGTGGCTCCTGGTTCTCCGGCAAGAGTACCTGCTGAGCCAGCGTCGTCCCATCTCTCACCTCGAGATAGCCAAAGCCCTCGGTGAGGTCCTGCTGGTCGTAGAACTGCTGGGCCGGCGTGTTCTCCGGCGAAAGAACCCGAACGGTCGTCGAACGCTCCGACTGCTCGCCGTCGACAGTCTGTGTCACTCGATAGCCATCTGCTGGGTCGACGTTCTCGAAGACGTACGACCCGCGTGTGTCCGCTTGCGCCTGCGCGACTGCCTCACCGTCTGCGTCGTAGAGTGTCAGCGCCGCCTCCGACACAGCCCCGGTAATAATGGCCTGCTCGACGCTTCCACGAATCGAGGGTGGCTGTACGGAGTCTTGAACTGTAGTTGCAATCGACTGCTGGGCACCGAACGCGCCGCCGGCCGACAGACCGAGTACACCCCCCACAGACTGAAGCACTGAGCGTCTGTCCAGTGTCTCCGCCGGCTGAAGTCCGTCCTGAGACATGAAGCTGTTGTCACAGTGATGTGAAATAAACCCTTGGACTCGACTCTGGACAGGGAGCCAAGTGTACAGCCACCTGTACGAGGCGGGGGCCGCTGCTTGGCGGGCGTGGTCAGGACGGCGAGGCTTGAGAATCGACGGGTCTCTGTTTCTCGGGTCGATATCTCACTGAACTCTGTCTATCTATGTCTCCAGGTGCTGGCCTGACAAAGTTTGATACTCCAACCGGGAGAACAGCGCTGTATGAGGATTGGAATCGTCTCTGATACCCACGATAATCAGGACGTCATCGAGTCGGCTGTCGAACTGTTCGCTGACGAAGTTGAAGCAGTCGTTCACTGTGGCGACATTATCTCGCCATTTTCGGCCGCTAAATTCGACCAGGAGTTCGACTTCTATGCGGTTCGCGGGAATAACGACGGTGAGTGGGCACTCGCGGACGCAGTCCGGGGATTCGGTGCCTACCTCGGCGAGATGGGTGAACTCTCACTCGGTGGCCAGCGCATTGCGGTCTATCACGGCACCAGCAACCCCATCATCGAGGCGCTGGTCGACTCCGGAAGTTACGATTACGTCTTCCACGGCCACACCCACGCTCGGGCCCACGAGCGGGAGGACGGAACGGTCCGAATCAACCCAGGCGGCATCGGCACCGGAGCCGAGGAGACAGAGCCGCCCGCCGGCGTCGTACTCGATACCGAGACCGGCGACGTGACCTTTCACGACCTCCGCTAGTCAGGACTCGTCGGGGGCAGTACCGAGACGTGCATAGACGGCTGCGACCCCAACGGCACCGCCACCGGCGAGGACGGAGAGTCCAAGCACCGCGACCAGCGTCACCGTCGAGTCGAACAGGCCCGTCGCGGCGGTCAGCCCCACGACGCCGCCGCTACCACCGACGAGAATCGTGAACAGAAACGAGCCGAACGCTCCCCCGACGAACAGCCCAGCGAGCGAGGGCGACGAGAACGCCGCCGTGAACAACACACCCGTTCCGAACAGGGCAACTAACGGCCCGACGAGGACGAGCGCCGCCCCCAGCACGGCCGCAAGTGTCTCGGTCGCCCCGGAGAGCACGCCGAGAGTCAGGACACTCACCCCGACGACAGCAGCGGCGACGAGATAGAGGGTAACGAGCACGCTCGCGGTCGTCCGGAACGAGTCCGACCCGACGCCGAAGCCGCCGGAGGCACCCTCCAAGAGACTCCCGTCGGATTCGACCTCGAAGCCGTCGATGAACGCGTCGTCGATGGTTCCCGGGTCGACGACTTCGATGCCGTGCTCGGCGAGCAGGTCGGCTGTGCCGTCCTCGAACCCGCCGCGAGTCGTCGCTAGCAACTGGTCGACATCGTGGTCGGCGGCCGCGTCGACGAGATACCGCACGTGCGTCTGGCCGAACGTCGTCTCCGGGCCGAGTCCGACCATCGCCATCATCCGGTCGTAGTAGGTGTCGCTCTGTCGTGTGCCCGTGACGATATAGACAGAGTCGTTGACCTGTGTCGTCGACGTGTTCCAGCCTTTCGTCTCGAAAAATCGAATGACGCGCCCGAAGTAGTCTTCTGAATCCATGCTCCGCAGGCTTGGCTCACCCAACACCGGCCGCTTACATCAACATTATGCCAGCTAAAATGTATAAGCCATCATCACTTCGTCCACGAGTTCATCCCCAATCGTGTAGTGGTCACGCCGGATCCCCTCTGTCTCCCACCCGTGGTCTTCGAGGAAGGAGAGTGCCTCGTCGTTCGTCATCGGGACGCTGTTGTACACCTTCTGGTAGCCGTTGGCCTCTGCCCAGTCGAGTCCCCGGCCGAGCAGTTGGCTGCCGACACCCTGTTGCCTGAAGTCCTCCCGAACCCCGACGGTCAACTGGGCCGTGCTCTGGAGTTTGTCTGATTGGGGTAAATCGAGATGGATCCAGCCAATAACATCGCCGTTTTGTGCCGCGACAAAGAACACCCGGGATTCGACGGTGTTGTGCCGCTGGACCGTATCTTCGTACAGCAATCGGTCTGCGATACTCTCCGCAACAACGTAGGAGTCCTCAGACGTCACATCGCGAATCGTATCCACCAGCCCCTCGAAATCCTCCTGTCTGGCCGGACGAATCGTGTACGTCAGGTCCGCGCCGACGTGTTCCTCTACGGACCCCGCGTTGAGGCCGATACGCAGCGTTCCCCCTTCGTCTTCGAGATAGCCTTTCGTGATGAGCCATTCGAGTTCGTCCTCAAACTCCTCGGAGGACAGTCCAACTGCGCTCCGTGTCTGGTGACGCGCCGCAGTCCCGTGGCGCTCGACGTACTGGTATATCTGTTTGCTCGCGTCTGTCCGGAAGGTGGGACGTTCGAGTGGTTTCATACATCCCTTTCGTAAGCCGGCCTCTTTGCTATACTGCAAACTATCATATATATTATACACAGTTGGCGGGCGCACAATACTGCGTGAAACTGTCTATCAAGGACTAGTTTGATGGCGGTGGAAAGAGGAGGTCGAGTCGTGACGACAACGGAGAGTGAGCGCCTGCGTGCCGCGTTTATGGACACGGTTTACCGGGAGGCCGACCGCGACGATGTTGCCTTTTATCGCGAGCGGGCAACTGCCGCGGAGGGACACGTTTTGGAACTGGGTTGTGGCGGCGGCCGGATTTATTTGGAGGTGTTGGCAGCGGGTGTCGACGCTGACGGAATCGACCGCTCGGCCCACTCGCTTGCAGTACTGCGCGAGAAGGCATCCGAACGCAACCTCAGTCCCAGCGTCTGGCAAGCAGATATGTCGGCGTTCACCGTTGACCAAGCGTACGACCTCATTTACTGTCCGTTCAACGCAATTCAGGAACTTACCACAATCGAGGACCAACAGAACTTGCTCGAATCTGCATACGACGCACTCGACTCTGATGGGACACTCGTGTTCGATACATTCGTGCCAGACTTCGAGTTCATCGCATCAACTTGGGGAGAGTGGCAACACAGGACGGTGCAGTTCCGTGGGAAGCCAGTTGAATTCCAGACACGGACACGACTCGTTGATACCGTGAGTCAGGAGTACATCTCTGAAAAACGCGCAGTCTGGCCCGACGGCTCGGAACTGTTCTCTTTCGAGGGTCGTGCGGCGCTGTTACCTGCCCGTGAAATCGAGTTGCTGGCTCGGAACTCACCGTTCGAGTCCTGGCACGCCACTGGTGACTACACCGACGAGCCACTGGCTGATGGGCACTCGGCGCAGGTCTGGGCGCTCGAAAAGTAGTCTCGGCCACGGGCCGAGCGAGTGAATGGCCTACTCTTCGTCAGAGTCGTCAGCGTCCTCGGCCTCCTCTTCCTCGCTCGCGAGCAGTCCGAACTGTTCGAGATACGCCTCACGCTCGCTGAGGTCGTGTTCGTGGAACTGCTGGTCCTCGACGCTGATCGTCGCGAGACCGAGTCCTTCCGGCGAGAGGGAGTCGTCGTTGGCCGACGCGAGCGCCGACAGCGCGAGTTCGACGCCGGTGTCGAGGTCCACTTCCTCTTCGTAGTGCTCTTCGAGGTAATCACGAATCTCGCCACGGTCAGCACCGACCGCGAGCGCCTTCCACTCGTATGGCGTCCCAGATGGGTCAGTCTCGTAGAGTTTGGGTTCGCCGTCGGCGATGCCGGCGATAATCAGCGCCACGCCGAACGGACGTGCGCCGCCGACCTGCGTGTACTGCTGGATGTAGTCGGTGACTTCCTTGGTCAGCGTTTCGACGGCAATCGGTTCGCCGTATCGAAGTTCGTTGACCTGCGCGCGGCGGCGAGCGAAGTCGATGAGTTGGCGCGCGTCAGCCACGTGGCCGGCGCTTGCGATGCCGATGTGGTCGTCGGCCTTGTGGATTTTCTCGACGCTGTCCCGTTCCATCAGCGGCGAGCGGATGCGTTTGTCTACCGCAAGGACAACGCCGTCCTCAGTTCTGACGCCAATACTCGCAGTCCCGCGTTTGACCGCTTCGCGGGCGTACTCTACCTGATACAGCCGACCGTCTGGGGAGAAGATGGTAATCCCGCGGTCGTACGCTTGTTGTTGGTTTTGTCCCTGCATAGTTACTCACAATCGAGGTTCGTCGCGCCGGTAAACGCCGTCGCAGTTGGGACGTCAATCCGCGGCCCGCGGACCACCCCCCGGTCGGCGTCGCCGAACGTGACCTGTCTCTGCTTTGGGTCTTCCCGTCCCCGCCCCATATACTTTTCTTCACAGGCACGAATCGTCCCGCCGACGCCCGTGACTCGGAGGCCGAGTGGCGTCTCTTCAACGCTGTCGAGACAGGCGATTGCGGCCCGCGCCCGGGACTGCTCACCCCGGCGTGTTCGAACGAGTGCCTCACCATCCCCGCGCTCGTACGAGAACCTGACTACAGACAGGTCCAGTTCGCTGCTGCCAGTGTCACCCAGCAGGTTCTGGGCGCTGTACCACAGCTGGCGCTGGAACTCTTTGCGGTCGAGTTCGGCATCGGGCCAGCTTTCGATGGCAACAGCGAGATACCGCCAGCGGGGCTGGAGATGTTTCGGGAGATGTTTCATTACCTGTACTCGGGCCCCATCGGTAATCAGCGTGCCGACCCATCGAGCAACGAGACAACCTCAGTGAGCGACGCTGCCTCGTAGGTTGGCTCGGCCTCGACTGGAATCGTGGAATTGTGTTCACGCCGGAGCAGGACTGTGTCCATGCCTGCGGCCTGTCCCGCCCGGATATCACTCTCCTTATCGCCGACAAACAGCGCCGTCTCGACGCCTAGTTCGCGAGCCGTGTCGTGCAGAAAGGTCGGTTCTGGCTTCTTATCGTGGAGACTGTCCGGATGTGGCTCGCGTGCCCGAATCGTCTCGAACTGCGGTGTCAGGTCGAACCGGTCGCTGAGCGACTCGACGACGCGGTGTTGATTGTTGCTCACGATGCCAATCGGGCGTGACACGTCCGAGAGGGCAGTCACGTCCTCGAACGGCGTCTTTTGGCCCTCGGCGGCAGCCCTGTCCAGGGCAGCAGCGAGGGCGTCGTCCCGGGTTCGCCAGAGCGTCTCCGGGTCGATACCAGTTCGCTCGCTCAACTGCGCCAGTTCGTCCGGCTTGACGCTGTGGGAGAGCGCCGCGACGACATCCTCGTCAATCCCGTCGGCGTAGTCGGCCATCTCTGCGGCAATCTGGTCACGGAACGCCGGGAGTCGTCTCTCATCCGGAAGCACGTTGACGACCACGCCATCGAAATCCAGCAGCAGTGCGTCGTAACTCATGAGAACGGCCCGCCGTCAGGTTCGTCGTCGACATCAGAGTCCCCAAACTCGTCAACGTCGGCGTCCTCGGCGTCTTGCTCGAAAGCCTCTGGCGGTCGGCCTGCCTCGTCGACGACTTCGTCGCTGACGATGAGCGGGCAATCGACTCTGAGCGCGAGAGCGATGCCGTCGGATGGGCGAGCGTCGAAGACGGCCTGTTTGCGCTCACCTCCGCTATACTGTTCAGTGTCGATTTTCGCGTAGAACGTGCCATCGGCCAGGTCGTCGATGCGGACGCGGTCGATAGCAGCGCCGAACTCCGCGACCATCTCGACGAACAGGTCGTGGGTCAGGGGACGCTCGAACGGTTCGCCGTCGAGCGCCAACTGCATCGACTGGGCCTGGTCAGCGCTGACGAAAATTGGGATTAGCTCCTCGCGCGCGCCGAGGAGAACGACCGGCGCACCGGGGCCTTCGTCGCCTACGCCGACGCCGACACCCTCCACTGTGGCCTCGTGTTCCATATCTCGATATAGACGCCGACGCTCAAAAGGTTATGCCAGTAGTTCGTCAACCGCGTTCCGGGCCGCCAACACCGCGTCGTCGGCGACCACTTCCGGGTCTTGCTGGCTGTCGTCGGCGTCGAGATAGACGTCGAGTTCGAGTTGGTCGTCCTCGAAACTGACAGTCACGTCAAAGTCACGCACATCCGACCGCGAATAGCGGGCGAATATCACGTCCTCGGCCGCCGCTGCGGCAGTCTGGACAACTTCTTGGTCGTCCGGGCGCTCCCCCGTCGTCATTTATGCGCCGCCGGCACCGCCCATGGCGCCGCCTGGACCGCCGCCGAGCATCTCCTGCAGTTCTTCCTGCAGTTCCTCGAACTGCTCCTGCACGCGGTCTTCCTGCTTGTTGAGGGTGTCGACGCGGACTTCGAGGCTGCTGACCTTCTCTTCGAGGTCATCTTTTGCCTCGTCGTACTCTGTCTCGACGAGGAGTTCGCCGAGCTGCTGGTACATTTTCGTGTCACCCTCGATTTCGTCGAGCGCGTCGAGTGCTGTCTCGGACTCGCGGAGCTGGTTTTCGGCTTCCTGCTTCTGGGCCGCGACTTCCTGTGCGGTCTCCTGCAGGTCCTGAAGTTCTTCGAGCTTTTCCTGTGCTTCCGGTGGTAGATTTCCTTGCATATCCATCACCTCGTGACCCGGAGTGTTAAACCCCCGCTTTCGCGGTCAGTCGGTCCGTGACTCCTCGACAGCACCCGCCGATTCGGCGACGGTGACCAGCGAACACCACGTGTTGATTGCGGCCCGCAGTGCGCTTGGGTCACGCGCCTGAACGGTGAGTTCGAGTTCGGCACCCTCACAGGCGTGTCGAACCTGACTGCGCTCGTCGTCGATAGCACCGATTTCCGGCCCGATAGCGTTGGTGACCTGTCGCGCCGCTGCCGGAGAGTTGTACCTAAAGGAAAGAACAGCCTCGTGGTTCACGTTACTGGACGGAAACTTCCTTGATGTCCCTGCTGCGTTCTTTGAGCAGGACGCGGTGACCGCAGTAGGGACACCGGACGCCGCCGTACTCATCGAGCGTCACGTCACGCTTGCAGCGGGAACACTTGTAGCTCATTCGTCGTCCTCAGCCAGCGCGGCACGAATCGAGCGTTTGACCGTCTTTCCTGCCGGGGTCTGTGGCTTGTAGGCCCCGCCGGTGAACTTCTCGCCTGTCTCTTTGTTGACCCAGATGCCGGTGCCGACTCGCTTCACGTCGTCGCCGTCGAC
>JAQCNR010000033.1 GCA_028274925.1 Halovenus sp. | reverse complement strand
TTCCTGCTGGTTCGACGCGAACAACATGAGTGCTATGCAGGTCGGCTTTATACTCCAAGAGGTCTAGAAACCGCGACCATGCGGCGTCCTGCTTGTTCTTGGCGTTCTGGCTGGTTTCCAGCATCGGCTTTACCTCCAAATCCTCGACGGCCACCAAATCGTACTCTCGAACCAGCCACGTCGTAAGTTTGTGCTGATAGTCCTGCACTTTCCGTTTGATTTGACGCTTCGCCGTGGCGACGGCCTGTCGTTGTTTCTCCCAGTTGTTCGAGCCGTGCTGTTTCCGGTCGAGTTTCCGCTGTTCGCGCCCGTAGCGGTCGTACTCGTCGGACAGGTCGAGCATATCCACTGCCGTATCGTCGCTGGTGTGGATGTACGAGAGAATTCCGAGGTCTACGCCCACGCAATCGGCAGGGTCGAGTGCATCTGGACTGGATTTTTCGGGAAGGTCGTCACCCGGGTATTCCGTGACGAAACAGACGAACCAATCGCCGGTTCGTTCTTTCTTCAGCACGACACGCTTGATGTTCTCGGTCGCGGGAAGCTCCCGGTGTGCTCGAATCGGGATGTGGCCGATTTTTGAGAGTCGAAGTGTTGCGTATCTGTCTTGGCCCGTGGTGTGATTCACGTCGAAGCCTTCGGACTGATACGCGACTGACCGACGTTCGCCGCTTCCCTGCCACTTCAACCGCCCTGTCTTGTGGCCGCTCTCCCGCCGACCCTTCTCCGTCTCGACGTTCTTGTGTATCTCCGAGACGGTCTGTTGGGCGGCGTGTGCCGAAACTTCCGAAAAGAGCGGCCACCGCTGTTTCCAGTCGGTGAGTTTGCGGTGCTGGTCGTAGGCATCTGGGCGGTTCCTGTAGTCGTAGGAGTAGTAGTCGCGGATAGCGTGGTTCCGTATCTGTCGATGGATTTCGATGTGACGCCACGCTTCGCTGGCGGTTTCCTCGTCGGGATACGCACGACAGCGAAGCGTTACGTCCATGCGAGTTAGTCCAGTCGTTCGACAGTGAGTTTGATACGGTCGCCCGGCTCGATACCGAGCGGTTCGCGTACATCTTCAGGGATCGTGACCTGCCCCCGGTTACGGATAGTCGGGTAACATTCCATCTCTGTCTGACTTATACACACTCATTCTGATTAGCTCGAAGTAAACGTTTCGATACCGTGGGCCTATAGGCAGGGAGAGACAACCCGGCGGCTGGTCGGCCACTGTCGGCTTCACCCTCGGGTCAAGTGGTTCGAGACGCTTCGCGTCTTGTCATCACAGAAATCGAAGATTTCCGGACAACCTCGAGGCACTCGTCTTGAACCGTCTGTAGACGTCGAGGATCCCTGCCTCTTGTAGCGTCTCGAGTTGGTCGAGGATGGCTGCCTCGTTCTTCGTGATCATGTAGTCCAGTTCGGCCAGCGACGTGAGGTGTGCCGGATGGCCGAGGACCAACTGCAGGATAAGATGGCGCGTCTCCTGAGAGAGCAACTCACGCATTCGCTGCTGCTCTGCAAAGGAGTCCTCGAACTCCTCCGAGGCCGTGT